>CBDUBK010000052.1:0-8549 GCA_965365375.1 uncultured bacterium
TGATATAAAGACAACCAACACCCGTTTTATGCTTCCCCAGCTTTTTCAGTGTTTCCTCATGCTGTTTGATATCCAGTACCAGGTGCAGGGAAATATTGGATTTCCTCGGTGAAAATCCAATTTTGAACCATTCCACTTCCCGCCCCGAGGCAGGACTCCTGTACACTTTTTTCCCAAAACCGATCATGGAGCTGCCCCACATCTTAGGTTTTTCCTTAGAAGCTTTTTCCATCATTTTGATGATCACCTGGCTGTCAGCACGCTTTTGTTCATCCGGTAGTTTTTTGAGAAAATCAGCAACACTGGATTCCGTTTGTTTGGTCTTGATTTCTGCAAGCTTAGCCATAAAAATGATTTAGATCGTTAGCAGGTTTTAAAAGAAATAGTTCATTAAGTTATTCAAAACTTCATGGAGGCCCAAACTTACCCGTAACATCAATGCTGGCAGGATTTTTACATATTTAATGCTAAAAGCATCATGAAAGAAAAACAATTTGACCCTGCCAGGCATAATGAGCAATCACCAGCGCCTGGTATGGCAGCGGTGAATACACACAACCCCGACGAGAAAGAGCCAGGTAATGTTCCCCCGCAGCAGGTAATGAACGAAGAAGAAATGAAAAGGGTTGAGACTGACCAGGCTCAAATGCCTAATGCGATGGAGGAAGAATAAGCAGCACGAGTCTTATCTTCATAAAAAGCTAAGATGAGAGGGCTAATTTGGTTCGTACTTGTTTTTTTGTCCGTTCAACTCCATGCCCAGCAAAAGCGTGCACGCAACCTGGGCATCAGCATTGGTGTATTAAGCCCCGGTCCACTGAATTCGATCACGGATGTTGCAGGTGTAACAGTAGGTCATTTTACACTCAACAGGGCTGATTCCATCCGTACCGGTGTTACTGCCATCCTTCCCCACCAGGGTAATCTCTTCCAGCAAAAAGTTCCCGCGGCTATTTATACAGGCAATGGATTTGGAAAACTTACCGGCATTTCCCAGGTAAAGGAACTGGGTACGATAGAAGCGCCGGTCCTCCTCACCAATACATTAAGCGTTGCTGCAGTGATGGAAGGAGTGGCGCGTTATACACTGCTGCAGAAAGGAAATGAAAATGTGCGTTCGGTAAATGCAGTAGTGGGCGAGACCAATGACGGGGGGTTGAATGATATCCGTGGCATGCACATCAAACCTGAACATGCCATTCAAGCAATCAATAATGCTTCGGCTGCCCTACCTGTTGAAGGAAATGCAGGAGCAGGAACCGGCACCATTTGTTTTGGATTTAAAGGTGGTATCGGCACGGCATCAAGAAAACTACCTTCTTCGCTGGGCGGATATACGGTTGGTGTACTGGTGCAAACCAATTTTGGAGGTGTATTGCAGATTGATGGGGTTCCTGTAGGTGAAGAATTGAAAAAATATTATCTCATTAACCAGCTCAACCCAAAAGAAGACGGCTCCTGCATGATCGTTGTGGCGACCGATGCACCACTTGACAGCCGAAACCTTGAAAGACTGGCCAAAAGAGCTTTTATGGGGCTGGCCAAAACAGGGGGTATCGCGCATAATGGCAGCGGCGATTATGTGATCGCTTTTTCAACTGATTCACTGGTCCGTGTTCCCCACCAGCCTGCAGCACCGGTTCAAAACATACCACAACTGCATAATGATGCCGTATCACCGCTGTTTATGGCTGCAATTGAAGCAACAGAAGAAGCCATTATCAATTCTCTTTTCGCGGCAGAAACGATGATGTCGGGCAAAACAACAGTGGAAGCATTACCCAAAGAAAAAGTGCTCGGGATCATGAGGAGATACAACAGGCTGTGAGCATGGAGGAGCTTTTGGCTTTTGGCCGTTGGCCTTTGGCAAGCCAACCGCTCTCTATTCTTATAATTAGATCAATCTATCAACCCATATCTTTAAGACATGAACCGCATCTTCCTCACCACGCTCCTGCTTGGCTTCATTTGCTGCCAGCCGGTGAAAACAAAAGTACAGGACAACCCTGTAGTAAATAACGCACCCGCTATAAAAACCGGTGCTGAACAAACAGAGAAATACCTGCCACTCCTGAAAGGGAAAAGAGTGGCCATACTGGGCAACCAGACATCAGTGATCGGGAATACCCACCTGGTGGACAGCCTTCAGCAACTGGGTGTGCGCATCATGAAGGTCTTTGGGCCGGAACATGGTTTCCGCGGACAGGCCAGTGCCGGGGTGGTAGTAAAGGATGAAAAAGATAAACGTACAGGCATCCCCGTTATATCCCTCTACGGTCCTAAACGTAAGCCATCCAAAAAAGACCTGGAAGATGTGGACCTGATGATTTATGATGTACAGGATGTGGGTTGCCGTTTTTATACCAATATCAATGCACTTGCTGAACTCATGGATGCCTGCGTGGAAAATAAAAAGCCTTTACTGATCCTTGACCGGCCCAATCCCAATGGATATTTTGTTGACGGTCCCGTGCTGGACATGAAACTCAAATCAGGTATCGGCCAATTTCCCATTCCTATCACCCATGGTATGACGATAGGCGAATTCGCTAAAATGATCAATGGAGAAGGCTGGCTGAATAATAAAGCCCAATGTGAGATCACGATCATACCTGTTGCCAATTACAACCATGATATGCCTTATACCTTACCGGTTAAACCTTCTCCCAACCTGAATACGCAACAGTCCATCTTACTTTACCCGACCACCTGCATATTTGAAGGAACGATCCTTAACCATGGCAGGGGCACGCAGTATCCTTTTACAGTTTTAGGCGCACCGGCTCTGAAGGGCAAGTATAGTTTTTCCTACACGCCTGTAAGCATACCGGGCATGTCAGAAACCCCGCTCTACATGAACCAGGTTTGTTATGGATTGGATTTACGTAACTACGATACAGAAATATTAAGAAAGGAAAAAAGGATCAACCTCCAATGGATCAAAGAACTTTACAAAGCCTATCCTGAAAAGGAAAAGTTTTTTGATCATACGCAAAGCCGCGAGATCGGTAATGTTGATTTCCGCACGGGTGATTCCAATTTCAGGAACCAGGTGATCAATGATGTGCCTGATGAAGAGATCCGCAAAAGCTGGGAACCTGCGCTGGGGAATTATAAGAAGATGCGGATGAAGTATTTGATTTATCCATGAAAGCTGCTAGCTGCTAGACAGCGTATCAGTAGCGATGATTGATAACAAAATCATACAATAAAACTCAGGACATTACTTGATGAATTTAAATGTATGTACCTTCTTTGCGTTCTACTTTGCGGACTTTGCGGTTAACAGACTGTTTTAAATTATGAATATAGCCGGGAAGACGGGAAGTAAAGTCATTAGTGTATGAATGGTTTAACTGATCTCTTTAATGAATCTCTATATCGTAACACACTACTTACCGCCTTCCCGTCTTCCCGGCTATTTTTTTTGGAATATGAAACCGCTAAGAAAGCAGCTCATAAAAGTTTCTTCACCTCCTGCATCACATACCCATTCTGAAAATAAGCATACAGGTTCTTGCCGGGGCAGTTGGTCTGGGTAGAATGATCCTTATGAGTGGCAAGGGTCTCAATGGGAATTTTATACGTTCTACTTGCATGCGCTATCAGTTTGATCAAGGATTGTAATTGTCCTGCAGGCACTGGCTGCTGCTCCAAATTTCCAAGACATACAATCAGCAAATGCCCCGACGGATCATATTCGGTAGCTGTTTCTCCAACTGTCATCACATTTCTTCCTTCGTAAATCGTTCCATCGGGAGCGATCAGGAAATGATAGGGAATATCCGTCCAGTTACGGTCTTTTCCCATACCCCAGGTCTGTATGTTTTTGATCTTTCTTGCAGCATCGTCTGTTAACTCCAACTTTGTTCCTTCATGGTGCACTGTTATCTGCACAGGCGTATGCTGCTTGTATGGCCGGGGTTCTGCAGCATTCCACCCGGACCTGGGAACAATATTGACCAGGTTTTGAGATGAGGATTTTTTAGATGAAGAACATCCGGACACTAACAAAGAGAAAACTGTAATAATTGCCAGGAATTTCATTTGAATCTTTTTAATGAGACCTTACCTACTGGTTAACGGGTATATGGAGCCTTGCACTTTCATTACCCATCCTGTCCACGGCTACCAGGTATAGATTGGAAATGGGTGTCCTGGTATTGTTTCTGCCAGGAATACTTGTGTTGAGCTCCACGAACCTTTCATTCCGGTCCAAAATGGTATACTGCCTCGTATTGCCATACTGGTAATATGCCACCCACCTGAAAACATCACCAGGCTCTTTATGTGTCCAGCTATAACGGGTAACGGTATCCGAAATTTTTTCCTGTCCCCCATGCACTGGCATCGCCGGTGCATTATTATCCAGCCATGGGCTGCGTGGTACAAGGGCTTTGTTTTTATAAGGGCCACTGATTAAAGCCTTCTGCATATTCTGGTTCCTGTACACCTGGCCGATGCTCCAATGAATGACACCTTTGCTTTCAGGTGTGATGCCCCGCGAAATCATGATCTGGTTCATGATCTCCGTTACATTCCTCGCACTGGTATCACCCCCAACATTAATGCCCGGCCATAGATGCCGGTTCATGATATTTTCATCGCGCCACCAACCGAGTATATTGGGAAGCTGGTATTGGGTCTTGTAATTGGCCAGTACAATTGTGGTGAGAAGTAATCGATCCATCCTTTATTCAGCCAGAGTTTTGCATCAGCATAGAGCACATCATACTGGTCGAAACAACAAATGCCTTCCGGGTAGCCGGGACGCCAGATGCCAAATGGACTCAGTCCAAACTTCACATGCTTCTTTTCCTTTTTGATTTCCTTATAAAGATTTTCAATGAAACTGTTCACGGCATCCCTTCTCCAGTCGCCGCGGTTTAACCTGCCGCCTCCAGCCTGGTAAGCTGCATAGCTGGCGCTGTCAGGAAAATCATCACCTTTATTGTATTCACGGTAGGGATAGAAATAATCATCGAAGTGTACACCATCAATATCATACCGTTTCACAATGTCCATGACCACGGCTGTTGAATGTTCCTTCGTTGCTTTCAATGATGGATCAAACCACCAGTAACCATCCTTGAGATAAACCATCAGTTCAGGCCTTCTTTTTACGATGGAACTGTCGGAGACTGGTCCGCCTGCCTTATGATGGGAGCGGTAAGGATTCAGCCAAACATGCATTTCCAGACCGCGGTCATGCGCAGCTTCCGTCCAGAAAGCCAGGGGGTCGTAGAAAGGCTCCGGCGCCTTGCCCTGCACACCTGTGAGATAATAACTCCAGGGTTCGAGATGGCTCTGGTAAAGCGCATCGGCCTGCGGACGCACCTGGAAGACCACCGCATTAAAATGATGTTCCTTCAAAAAATCCAGCAAGGCGATCGCTTCTTTTTTCTGGCTGTCCACAGGCAGTCCGGGTTTTGAAGGCCAGTTGATATTTGCCACAGTCGCTACCCAGGCGGCACGAAACTCACGCTGCGCCCCATCGGAAGGAGGCTGGGTTACATGGGTTTTTGAAACTTGTTTGGGAGAGGAGCAGGCAAACAGTAAAAGCGCGGCAAAAAAACTACAGAAGCTTGCAATCGGTTGGTTCATGGCAGGCATTTGATGTGGATACAAACATAATGATCGCCTGCTGTTTAAATGGTATTCAATGCGGAAAAATGAAGAATGGAGCAGAGATTAAAAAAAATGATCCGGCGTTGCCGGATCATCCCGTTGTTTTACAGGGTCTATAATTTCTCATCACGTTTCTTAGTTGCTTCTTCCTTGGTTTCGCCTGATTCAAAAGCTTCACCTGTACCACGTGTGGTTGAGGAAAAAGGGCCTTTCATATGTTCCTGGGGATCGGTGGTGTGTAAAGTTTCGGGATCACCACCTTCGTTCCGGTCATTTCTTTCAGGCTGTCTTTCCCTGTTGTCATGTTGATTCATATGCTTCGATTTATAACCATACCATGCAAATAACCGGCCACGTCCTTCCCCTTTCCAGAGAATCGTTTTTACAGAATGTGCCAGAATATTAGTGACAATCGAATGCGGGTTCATCAATATACATACACACCCGACCTTAGTAAACTTATCGTCTTCGGCCTACGCTTAAACTTCAGCGGCACACGGTCGGTGGACAAGGAGCGCCTTGCCGGGTATGCCTTTATTGATTGAACAATTGGGAATTAAAATTATTACGGGGCAAATAATCGCAAGGGCCTGCCCCACCTGTTCATGTAAATCCATACAATCTGCATCAAATGATTCAACAAATGAGTAAATAATATTTCTTCAATCCGGGGTATGTGTTTTTCCCGTACATGGTTCCTGAATCCTGCAAGAAGCAGGAAATTCTTCACCTCTTAATCATGTAAAATGGAAATCGTCAATCCTCAGAAAAAAGGATCCACGCGGGTAAAGGAACTTGCGGAAGCACCCGTATCCCGGAGAAATTTTTTACGTTTCAGTGGTATGGCCGGTGCCTCTGTAGTAGTGTTGGGTTCAATGACAGGCCTGTCAGGTTGCGACAAAGATGATGACAATGATGGCGTCAATCTTGGCAGCGGTGATATCGGCGTTCTCAATTATGCTTATGCACTTGAACAACTTGAAGCTGCATTCTACACCCAGGTGATCCAGTCGCAGTACTCAGGTATCACCGCTGCTGAAACAGCTTACCTCACCGACATCAGGGATCATGAAATTGCACACCGGGAGTTTTTCAAAACAGCCCTGGGTGCCAACGCAATTGGTGCGCTTGAAGTAAACTTCGGAAGTATCAATTTCGGAAGCCGCGACAGTGTGCTGGGAACAGCAAAAGCATTTGAAGACCTTGGTGTTTCTGCTTATAACGGCGCCGGTAAATTATTATCAGATCCAAACAACCTCCTCATCGCGGGCAAGATCGTATCTGTGGAAGCAAGGCATGCTGCACTCATCCGCGAACTGCTTGCAGCCAACAGTTTCGGCAATTCGGAAGTGGTTGACATGAACGGCCTCGATGTGGCCAGGACACCCCAGCAGGTGCTGGCGATTGCTGCTACCTACCTCAAATCGAAAGTAAACGCTTCCAATTTACCAACCTCTTAAAACAGAAACGATGAATCTTCATAATGTAATTAATGAAATAGAAAAAGTAGACCCGGAAGTGTACGAACGCCTCGATGGAAGAAGAGCTGCATTAAAAAGTTTTACCGGGTTTGCAGGCAAGATCGCCCTCGCTTCGTTGCCGCTGATGTTAAGTTCCCTGTTTAAAAAAGCTTATGGACAGAGCACATCATCCATAGTTGACATCCTCAATTATGCATTGACACTGGAATACCTGGAATCTGAATTTTATAAAAAAGGTGTGGGTACTGCAGGATTGATACCGGCAGCAGATGCAGCGGGTTTCACTTCTATCCGCGATCATGAAGTGGCACACGTTGCCATTCTCAGGCAAACCATCACCCAGCTGAATGGTACGCCGGTAACACTCACGGGGGCTGCTTTTGATTTCACTGCAGGTAATGGCAGCATGAACGGTCCATATGCCACTGTGTTTTCCAACTATGATATTTTCCTGGCTGTTTCGCAGGCATTTGAAGACACGGGTGTGCGGGCTTATAAAGGACAGGCTGCCAATCTGATCAGCAATAATGATGTGCTGACCGCTGCATTGCAGATCCATTCCGTGGAAGCAAGACATGCCGCATACGTGCGTTACCTCCGCCAGAAAAGAGGTACGGCTGCCAACAAGCCCTGGATCACAGGTAATGATGCAGGTGGTGTTCCAGGTGTAGCTCCTGTATATGCAGGTGAAGAAAATACTTCGCAGGCAGGAGCGCAGATCACTGGCATCAACGGCACTTCTGTAAGTGCAAATGCCGCATCTGAATCTTTCGACGAACCGCTGACCATGGCGCAGGTATATGCCATTGTTGATCCGTTCGTGATTTAAATATTCATTTCTTGTTCATTCATCCGGGAGGCCATTCCTGGCCTCCCTTTTTAAATTAATTGTATGGGACCATTAGGATTTAACGAGATACTGATCATACTGGTGATCGTGTTATTATTATTTGGCGCGAAAAAAATTCCTGACCTGATGCGTGGTGTGGGTAAGGGTATTCGCGAGTTCAGTGATGCGAAGAACAATGTGCGGAGGGATATAGAGGAAGGGATTAAGGAGAAGGAAGCAGTGTGAGTGGAGGGGGCAGCTGCCAGCTGCTAGCTGCTAGTTTTTCATACTTGTTTTTAATAACCGCTTAACCTTTTTATAAATTAGAAGCCAGGAAAGAAGGCTCTAGACATGCATCAAGCTCACTCCAACCTGCAGGTACCGTTTATTACAATTTAAATCCTGATAGAAATTAGAAACGAGGAAAGAAGGCTCTAAGATTACAAACATGAAAGCACAAGCTTTTTTAATTGATATTGATGAATTTTAGAACAGCCAAGAAGCATGGCTCTCCGAATTTAAATATCTCCTTGTCATCCTGAGGAGCGGGCGCGAACGCACTGTTCTCTCATAAACATCACCCGCGACGAAGGACCAGGAGCCACACTGTT
>CBDUBK010000053.1:0-8516 GCA_965365375.1 uncultured bacterium
GCAGGGGGCGCCCCTTCATGAAAGTCCGCCAGCCATGACCATTCCCCTTATTGTGCTGGCGATCCTTTCCATAGTGGGAGGTTTTATTGGAGTGCCTGAAATTTTTGTACATGGCTGGGACAGGCTGGGAGCCTTCCTGGGTGAAGCAGGGGTGCGGAATATCGAGCATGATACCCATGTATCCCATTCCACTGAATACCTGCTGATGGGACTCACAACAGTTGTTGCCATCATCGCCATCATTTTCGCCTGGATGCGTTACCGCAATTACAGGGAAGAACAAACATCAGCATTCGGAAAAGTACTGGAGAATAAATGGTACGTGGATGAATTATATGACAGCATCATTGTAAAACCCGTGAACCGTCTTGGTGTTTTTGCCGGCAGGGTTCTGGAAGGTCGCGGTATTGATTTCATTGTGAACGGCGTTGGCCGCCTGGTGAATTATGGCGGAAGGCAGATGCGCTGGTTGCAGAGTGGGCAGGTAGGCAGTTATGTTCTGCTGATGGTCATCAGCATGGTGGTGTTTTTCCTTTTGCAGTTTTTTTTAAGAAAATAGCTTTTGGCAGTACGCTGCCGGCTGACAGCTTATATTATGATCGTTTTATTACTTTTTTTGATCCCGTTGATAAGTGGCTTCCTGGCTTTCTTCATGAAGAATGACAGGACAGTTCGCAGCTGGGCACTCATTTCTTCCTTACTCACGCTGGTGACCACACTGGCAGCAGCCTGGTGGGTGAAATCACCGGAGCAGCTAAGTTTTCATGCCGACTGGATGGGAAGCCTGGGCAGTTCATTTTCACTGAAACTGGATGGCATGTCGCAGATGCTATGCCTGCTCACTGCTGTTGCCTATCCTTTGATCTTAATTGCTACCTGGAGATCGGATTATAATAAACCCAACAATTTTTTCGCACTGATGCTGCTCACGCAGGCAGGTCTTATGGGTGTGTTCACAGCTACTGATGCCCTTTTGTTTTATTTCTTCTGGGAGCTTGCACTCATACCTGTTTATTTTCTTTGTTCAGGCTGGGGCGGTCCCAGGAGGGTTGCTGTTACTTTCAAATTTTTCATTTACACTTTTCTTGGTTCGGTATTGATGCTGGTAGGATTACTGTATATCTATTTTCATACACCTGACCGTTCATTTGCCATTGAATCATTTTACAAGGCTGACCTGGCAAGATCCATCAGCGGAACAGCCCAAAGCTTTTTATTCTGGACCTTATTCATCGCATTCGCCATCAAGATGCCGGTATTTCCATTTCATACCTGGCAGCCGGATACCTATGAACAGTCGCCTACAGCGGTAACAATGGTATTGAGTGGTATCATGGTGAAGATGGGTGTATTCGGTGTGATCCGCTGGGTATTGCCCGTATTGCCTTTATCGGCCTATGCCTGGGGCGATGTGGTGATGAGTTTATCTGTAGCCGGTATTATTTACGCTTCCATCATTGCCATACAGCAGGATGATTTGAAAAGGCTGATCGCTTATTCTTCTATTGCGCATATAGGCCTGATGGCTACAGCTATTTTCGCTGAAAACAAATCAGGCTTCCAGGGTGTGATGATCCAGATGTTCAGCCACGGGATCAATATCATTGGATTATGGATCGTGGTAGAATTGATAGAAAGACAATTCAAAACACGGAAACTTTCCGAACTGGGGGGTATCGCACAGAAAGCACCGGCCCTTGCCATCCTTTTGGTGATCGTGGCGCTGGCCAATGTGGCACTGCCGCTTACCAATGGTTTCATCGGGGAATTCCTGATGTTCAATGGCATCTGGAATTCACAGGTTACATCTTTCAGGATGGTGTTTGCTGCGCTGGCGGGACTCAGCATCATCCTGGCGGCGGTGTATACACTGAACATGATCTCCAAAGTATTTTTCGGTAATACGAACGCGGTAACTGAACAGGCCCGTGATATCTGGATGAATGAAAGAGTGGCTTTATCGCTGATCATTGGGATGATCATTGTTTTTGGTGTTTACCCTCAACCCTTACTCAACCTCACCAATGGTTTTGTTGACAACCTGTTGCAGGAAATAAATGTTGGACCCTTTTTCCGGAAATAAAATATGAACACACTTATCTTATCAGCTGTCAGCGGGGTTTTAATGATGTTCAGCGGTTTTATGCTGAAGAGCAAGGCAGGTATCCGTACCATGGCTATCACCCTGTTGCTGGCCATTATCGTGGTGAATATTCTTGAACTGAGAGGGGTTGCTCTTTTGGAAATTGATACAAAAGGGCTGCTGGATTTTGAAGGCACTGACGGAAGGTTTGCCCTGCTGTTCACACTCGTTGTGAATTTTTGTACACTCGCGTTTTTCCTGGTTTCTGCAAGGGATATGGAAAAAGTAGGCCTCAATTACAGTGATTATTTCGCGCTGATCTTTTTCATACTGAGCGGGGTTGTTATTTCTGCTTCATTCAAATCATTACTTCTTTTATTCCTTGGAATAGAGATCATCTCAATTCCTTTGTACATACTAACAGGCAGCAGCAAACGAAATTTGAAAAGCAACGAGGCCTCATTGAAATATTTCCTGATGGGATCATTTTCTACGGGACTGATGCTGATGGGTATCGCCCTGGTTTATGGTGCTACCGGTACATTCCAGACCGGTATCCGCCAGGTTTTTATAGAAAACCAGGTACCTGTGTTGCTCATTGCGGGTATGATGCTGCTCCTTTTTTCCCTTTCGTTCAAAGTGTCAGCGGCTCCTTTTCATTTCTGGACGCCTGATGTATATGATGGCGCACCGACTGTATTCACTTCCTTTATGGCAACTATTGTGAAGGTCGCCTTCTTCTTTGCCTTTATGAAGTTATTTGAAGATGTATTCGGCCAGTTGCAGGGTGAATGGAAATTATTGGTATCAATTATAGCGGCAGCCACACTTTTTATTGGAAATATCACTGCAGTATTCCAGCAAAGCGTTAAAAGAATGCTGGCCTATTCCAGTATCTCGCAGGCAGGCTTCATGATGCTCGCCATCTTTGCCATGAATGCGGATGCCAAGGAAGGTTTTATACTGTACGCGGCAGCTTATTCAATTGCAACGATCGGCATTTTTGGAGTACTGGCTAAAATGAATGACCAGAGTTTTGAGTCCTTTAATGGCTTCGCCAAACAACAGCCGGTGCTTGCCGGTACCCTGGTGATCTTTCTCCTGTCACTGGCAGGCATACCCTTTTCAGCCGGTTTTCTTTCTAAGTTCTATATGCTGAAAGCTACTGTCAGTTCGGGCAGTATATGGCTGGCCGTTTTCGCGGTGCTGATGGCGGCGGTGAGTGTCTATTATTATTTCAGGCTGGTGCAGGCTATGTATTTCAAGGATGGTACAGCAACCATTCCCCCGGCTTCGAAAGGCTTCACCATTACGATGGTAACGCTGGCAGCGCTGACTATTATCCTGGGCATCTTCCCTAATATTCTTACCAACTGGTTATACTTCTGATGAATATCCGGCATAATCTCTTTCAGGTTCGCTAATTTTAGCGGACCTGTTTTTTTATGAGGTTCCTGGATGTTTTGTCACTGGCGTTCCGCACGATCAAAAGCAACAAGCTTAGGACAGGCATAACCGTTGCCATTATTGCCTTTGGCATCATGGCCCTGATTGGAATAATTACTGCCATTGAAGCCATGAACCAGAAACTCACCGAAAGTTTTTCGCAGATGGGTGCCAATGGGTTTACTATCCGTTACAAGGAACGCAATCTCCGGATTGGGAATGGGGGAGGTGATGATACCAAGGTCACCAAAAAAAATGCACGTAAGCAAAAACAGTCCAATCTCAACAAACCCATAACGGAAGATGAGGCGGAAATCTTCATCAGCCAGTACCAGTTTCCGGCCATTGCGGGCATTTCCACTTTTGTAGGCCGGGATGCCACGGTATCCTACCAGTCAAAAAAAACAACACCAAATGTTGCCTTGTTCGGAGGTGATGAAAATTACCTGGAACTGAATGGATTCATCATCGCGCACGGCCGCAATTTCAGCCGTCCTGAGATCAGCAGTGCGCAACAGGTATGCGTACTCGGTTTTGATGTGGCGAAAAACCTTTTCCCGTTGGGAGTAGCAACGGCCGTAGGCCGCACGGTGCGCATCAATGAAGTGCCTTACCGGGTACTGGCCGTACTGGAGAGCAGGGGCTCCACATTTGGATTCAGCAGGGATAATATTGCAATCATTGGTTATAAGAACGTTGAACGGTATTTTGGAGGAGGCAGTTATACCATCGGCATCAAAACCCTGCAACTCAACCAGGTTGAAAACGGGATGGGAGAGGCGGAGGCGGTGTTCAGGGGTGTAAGGAAACTGGCTGCGACCGAGGAAAGCAATTTTACGGTTGAGCGCAGCGACAGTATTGCGGAAACTGCTAAGAAGGTGCTTGGAAACCTTACGGTAGCCATCATTGTGATTGGCTTCATAACGCTGGTTGGTTCATCCATAGGCCTCATGAATATCATGCTGGTATCGGTAACTGAAAGAACGAAGGAGGTAGGACTGGTCAAGGCCATCGGGGGCAAGAGTAAGATGGTCAGGCAGCAGTTCCTCGCCGAAGCTGTCATGATCAGTATCATGGGAGCAGTGCTGGGGATCATTCTTGGTGTAATGGTGGGCAACCTTTTTTCCATAGTGCTCAATACCGGCTTCGTAGTTCCATGGCGTTGGGTTTTATATGGAGTGGTCATTTGTACCATTGTAGGGCTGGTAGCGGGCCTCTACCCTGCATTGAAGGCAGGCAGGCTGAATCCTATTGATGCCCTCCGGTACGAATGAATAAAAATCAGGATAGAATTCTTAAAAATTACAATTACTGAAATAGAGATATAACTACCTTTAAACGTTAGAGACACTGGATGGAACAGGAAATCTTAGCTGAAAAAAAATAAAGCATGTAAACATTCAATCCTTTTTTTCAGTAGAATTGTGACCCCAAGTTTAAACTCTGATTAAAAATTAAAATTTAAAAATTACAATCATGGCAGAACAAAGACCGACTGCAAGTGCAACAACATCAGTTAAGGCGACATCAGTGCAACCTAAGAAAGGTGGAAATGCTATATCATGGCTGGCCCCGATCATCTGTATCATCGCCGGTTATGCTATCTGGAGATTTATGATGGGCGCAGAAAGCGGTTTCACTCAGCCCGACAAGGAAGGTGGATTCTGGCCTCACCACATTGGTCCTAAAGATGCCTGGCACAGGATCTATGAAGGTGGTATCATCGTTCCATTGCTGATCGGTATGCTTTTGATGGTGATCGTATTTTCAATTGAAAGGCTGATCACGATTATGAAAGCCCTGGGTAAAGGTTCTATTGCAAATTTTATCAGGAAGGTACAGTATCACCTGGCAAACCGTAATGTTGACGCGGCTCTTGCTGAGTGCGACAAGCAGCGTGGTTCTGTAGCCAATGTAATGAAAGCAGGTTTGCGCCGTTACAAAGAAATGATCACCAATACTGAACTGGATACAGAACAGAAAGTGATCGCTATTCAGAAGGAAGTGGAAGAAGCCACTGCACTGGAATTACCTATGCTGCAGAAAAACCTGGTCTTCCTTTCAACTATTACATCTGTAGGTACCCTGGTTGCCCTTTTGGGAACGGTAATGGGTATGATCAGGTCATTTGCTGCACTTGGTGAATCAGGTGGCAGTGATTCAACAGCCCTGGCGGTTGGTATCTCCGAGGCCCTTTATAATACGGCACTTGGTATCGGTACTTCAGCCCTTGCCCTGATCATGTACAACGCGTTCACAACCAAGATCGATAATATCACTTATGGTATTGATGAGTCTGGATTTACATTAACACAATCTTTTGCTTCTTTATACAAATAAGGGCAAAGAATTTTATGGATTGTTGTAACAGATTGCATCTCAATACAAAATTTAATTTTTAATATGCCAAATGTCAAAATAGCCAGGAAGAGCACGGCAACGGACATGACCCCATTTGTGGATGTGGCATTCCTGATCCTGGCCTTCTTTATCATGGCGACCAAGTTCAAGCCCCAGGAGCCGGTTCAGATCACCACTCCCAAATCAGTTTCGGCTGATAAGCTGAAGGAGGAAAACGCCGTGAGAATCAATTTTGATTCTGAAGGCCGCGTGTATTTTTCCATGACGGTTAAAAATCCTACCAAGGATGCCTCCGTTATCAGGCAAACCATTGAGAATTTGAACCAGAGAAGAAACCTGGGATTAACTCCCCAGCAGCTGGATGCTTTCGCCAAAAACCCAACAGTGGGTGTGCCTTTCAACGAGCTCAAAGGATATCTCTCCACTCCTGATGACAGGAAGTCTGCATATCCCCAGAAAGGTATCCCTGTTGATTCCACCAATAATGAACTGGCTGACTGGGTCGGTGCCGCTAAAAGTACTTTTTATGCTTATGATAAAAGCATGCAGGTTCTTTATATGATCAAGGGCGACAACGAAGCCAAATACCCGCAGTTTGATGGTGTTTTGGAAGCCATGCGCAGGAATGACCAGTTTAGTTTCAAGCTGATCACTGAACCCCAGGCAGCCCCGGTAGGTTCTGCACTGTATGTTGAACGGCAGGGGCAGTAGATGGAAATATTTTTTAAAAGTAAATAATCGCATATGTCAGAAATAGATGTTTCGAGCGAAGGCGGTGGCGGGCATAAGAAAGGACGGGGCGTAAAAAAAGCCAAGAAACTTTCAACAAGGGAAGATATGACGCCCATGGTGGACCTGGGCTTCCTGCTCATTACATTCTTCATTTTTACGGCAACCATGAGTACGCCAACGACCATGGCGCTCAACGTGCCTAAAAAAGTGGATGATGTGGACAAGCAGATAGAGATCAAGGAATCCAATGCCATGACCATCATGCTGGGTATGAACAATGCCACGTATAAAAATGTGTACTGGTATACTGGCCAGCTGAAAGAGGATTATTCCAATTTCACTACAGGGTCCATGGCGGAACTTCGTGAAGCCATTGTAGCCAAAAGGCAGGAAGTGATCAGGAATCACCAGCATGATGACAAATGCCCTGAGATCCAGGCCAAGGCCCAGGCAAAAGGTAAAAAAGATTACCAGAATGCCTGCCGCGACAAGGATTTCGTGGTGGTAATCAAGCCTAACAAAGAAGCCAGTTATGGCTTAACTATTGCTACGCTTGATGAGATGGCGATCAATGATGTAAAAGCCTATGCGGTGATTGATATTACCGAGGACGAGAACAAATTGTTGAAAGCCACTGAAACGCAGCCAAGGTAAAAAAACCGGATTTTTTTATGGAATCCGGAAGCAAACTGAATCTTATAATAAAGCTCTAATATGGAACCCAATAAAATACTCCAGTCCGATATACTTGATATCGTGTTCGAAGGCCGTAATAAGGAATACGGTGCCTACGACCTGAGAAAGAAGTATAACAAAAGGATCTGGCTTGCTCTCCTCATTACCGCAGGTGTAGTAGCTGGTGCCATTGGTGCCACCTTACTTGCAAACGAGGTATTGCCTTCCAGCAAGGAAGTAGAGGTGCAGGATGTGAACCTCGCGCAGATCGAGGAACCCCCACCACCTCCGGATGTACCTCCGCCCCCGCCACCAAAAGCTCCGCCTCCGCCACCGGTTGAACTGACGAAGTTCACACCGCCAATCATCAAAAAAGATGAGGAAGTGCAGAAGCAGGAAATGCCTCCGCAGGAAGAATTACCTGAGACCAAGATCGCCGAGATCACACAGGAAGGAGATAAGGATCTGAACATCACCATTCCTCCTGTAGTGGAAGAAAGTAAGGGTACAGTTCAGGGTCCTGTGTTCGACGAGAATGAGATTTTCCAGAAAGTGGAGATCGAAGCTAAAGTTGACCAGCGCCAGTGGAGACGTCACCTGGAAAGCCAGTTACAGCGTTTTATCGAGGATGCAGCCTCTCAGGGCATGAATCCTGGCCAGTACACTGTACACGTTCGTTTCCTGGTTGAAAGAGATGGTTCCGTTGCCGATGTATCGGTAGTAGGTACTGACCCTGGTTATGGTTTAGGTAAAGGTGCGGTTGAAGTGGTGAAGAAAGGACCAAAATGGTCTCCGGGTGAGCAGAACGGTAAAAAAGTACGTTCTTATCACACCCAGCCCATCACCTTCGTGATCGCGGAAGAATAATTTATAAAAAAATACTGATCATAAAATCCCGGCAACAATGCCGGGATTTTTTTTACATCACATCATCAAACCATCACATCATCTCATTTTCCTATTTTCACATCCTTCATGAATAACAAACTGTCGGGTTGGAATGATACAATAGTTGCACTGGCTACAGCGCCGGGTGTAGCCGCCATTGGTGTGATCCGTCTTAGCGGAAGCCGTTCAATTGAGATCGTCAATAGTTTATTCCCATCAAAGGATCTTTCAAAGAAAGCTTCACATACACTACATGTGGGATTCATTAAAGAAGGTGAAACGATACTGGATGAAGTGGTGATAGGCCTGTACCGCGCGCCCAAATCCTATA
>CBDUBK010000054.1:0-8508 GCA_965365375.1 uncultured bacterium
TTGGGAATGGGATGATCCTTGTTTCCTTCCTTTTCAAAAATGTCTGACAGGGTTTCAATAGGTTCTGTTTTATTGCTAACCCTGTTGTACCAGCTGTTGAACAATTTTAAAAAGATCCACTGGGTCCATTTATAATAGGAAGGATCTGAAGTGCGCACTTCCCGCTCCCAGTCATAACTGAATCCGATCTTATCAAGCTGGCTGCGGAAAGTGGATATATTTTTTTCAGTGCTGATGGCAGGATGCACTCCATGTTCTATGGCATATTGCTCGGCAGGCAGGCCGAAGGCATCATAACCCATCGGGTGCAGCACATTAAATCCTTTCAGTCTTTTATACCTTGCAAAAATATCAGAAGCGATATAACCCAGGGGATGCCCCACGTGCAGACCGGCACCGCTTGGATAGGGAAACATATCCAGCACATAAAATTTTGGTTTGTCCGAATCATTGGAAACCCTGTATGCCTGGTCAGCCGTCCATTGCTGCTGCCATTTTTTTTCTATATCCCTGAATTGATATTCCATTCTAATGCATATTGCTCACCTGTCCGCGACATAAACGTGGATGATGGCTCTTTGTGAAAATTTTCTTATTACAATGATCTTCCCTGCCGCAGGTGCAGCTGCTTTACAATATTCATGGCAGACAATCGTTAGGGAAATGGCAAAAATAACAGATTCAACTGTTTATCACGCCAAAACAAGCTGGCTGACCGCTATGCAAAGCACCAAACCATTATTTTTGTTTCATACCGGCGCCAACTAAGGTGTCTTTTTAAAAATCTGATAGCATGGCTCAAGTAAGCAAATCGGCAGCCCGTCGTGGAAAACCTTCCTACATTATGTCCATCATAGGCGTTACCCTGGTGCTCTTCCTGCTGGGTATCGTGGGCTGGCTCACCATCAATTCCCGTAAACTCATTGAATATTTCAAGGAAAGCGCGCAGGTACAGGTTTACCTCGACCAGAACGTGGCTGACAGTAACCGCCTGGCCCTGCAGAATTATATTGAAGCCCAGCCTTATGTGAAAACCGTAAAGTACACCGATACGGAAACCGCCAAAAAAGAATGGATCGCGGATGGCGGTGAAAATTTTACAGAGTTCATTGACAATATGCTGCTGCCTACCAGCATTGATTTCACCATGAAAGCTGATTATGTGGATTCAGCCAGGCTGGATTCCATCCAGGTGGACCTTGCCCGTTTCCCCGGCGTGGATGAAATCAAATATCCCACTGCTGTTGTCACCAAAATGCAGCGGAACTTTAATCTTATCAACCTGGTGCTGGCCATCATTGCTATTGTAATTGCCATTGCCGTGATCGTGCTTATTGATAATACCATCAGGCTCGCCATGTTCAGCAACCGCTTCCTCATCAAAACCATGCAAATGGTGGGTGCCACAAGAGGCTTCATTGCCCGGCCACTGAATATCAGGGCCATCATCAACGGGGCTATCAGTGCTGCCATTGCCATTGCCATGGTATACGGTGTGATACTGGTAGCACAAAATATGGTACCGGATATGGCTGCTCTCCATGATACCACCCTGCTGATCCTGCTGTTTATTGCCCTTTTTATCATTGGTATTACCATCACACTGTTCAGTACCTACCGCAGTGTATTAAAATACCTGAGACTTAAGCTTGACGAGCTTTATTAGGCAGGAAACTAAGGCTCCAGTGCTTTCGGGTCTAAACGGGGAGGAGGAACCATAAACTTTCACTATTTTGCGACCGCATGAAACAGATTAAGACTAAGACTACTGTCACCACCACCAAAACGCCAGTAGCGGGTATGGGTGAACTTTTTGAAAAAGACAACCTGAAGTGGATGCTGATCGGGGGTGTGGTTATGGCTATAGGTTTTTTTCTTATGGCTGGAGGCCGCAGTGAGGATCCTAATGTTTTTAACCCCAGTGAGGTATATGGTGTAAGAAGAATCACCATTGCCCCTATCATCATACTTGCGGGCCTAGTGATCGAGATCTATGCCATTTTCCGCAAGCCTAAAAACAGCTAATACCGGGGATGGATTTATTTGAGGCCATCATCATTGCCATAGTAGAGGGGCTGACCGAATTCCTGCCCATCTCTTCCACCGGTCATATGATCATTACCAGCTCTCTGTTGGGATCAAAAGGCGATTTTACCAAGGTTTTTGAAGTCTCTATCCAGCTGGGTGCCATTCTCGCCGTGGTGGTTCTTTACTGGAAAAAATTTTTCCAGTTCAACCTTTACCAGTTCTACCTGAAATTATTCGTGGGTGTAATACCGGCACTTCTACTCGGGTTTTTATTTGGTGACGCCATCGAGGCCATGCTGGAAAGTCCGGCAACCGTTGCCGTCAGCCTCCTGCTGGGTGGCATCGTATTACTTTATATTGATAAATGGTTCAACCAGCCAGTGCACAAACCTTCAGATCTTTTAGCGACTGAAGTTTCAAAAGATGAACTGATAGAAGCTGAAGAAAAACTGAGTTTCAAAAAAGCTTTCCTCATTGGTGTATGGCAGGTACTGGCCATGATACCAGGCGTGAGCCGCAGCGCTGCTTCCATCATCGGGGGCATGCAGCAGAAACTATCAAGAAATTTCGCGGCTGAATTTTCTTTCTTCCTCGCTGTTCCCACTATGGTGGCGGCATCTGCCTATTCGCTCTTCCTGAAAAAATGGGGGGCCAGCGGGGGGCGGGGATATGAATTGATACTTGAAAGCCGGGATAATACCATGGCCTTCATTGTAGGAAACGTGGTTGCTTTCATCGTCGCACTCCTGGCCATCCGTTTTTTCATAAGCTACCTCAAAAAATACGGCTTCAGGGTCTTTGGCATTTACCGCATCATCATGGGCATTATCCTCCTTGGATTAATCTTTGCCGGATACCTGTAAAATGCGGGTTTCAATCCCTATTTTTATCGCCAATCAAAACTAACAACCGTATATGAAAAGAATTTTGTTGCTGTCAGCATCCCTCATGCTGCTCCTGAGTTCCTGCACTGATTTTGGAACCAAAGTCCAGATAGATGATAAAAGTGAAGTGTATTACAAAGGTGAAGGAGTAACTGAAGCCGACGCTAAAAAGCTCGGTGCATATTTCAAACAGATTGGTGTGTTTAGCGGGGCTGAAGAAAAAGCTGTTCAACTTTCCAAAGACGCGGATGCCTACGTTGTAAAGCTGGTAATCAAGGAAGATGTGGTAAACAAGGAACGCGAAAAATATGAGACAATATTCTGGTACTGGCAGGATATGATCTCTGAGAATGTTTTTGATGGTAAAAAAACAAAAATCATTCTTACTGATAACAAGTTCAAAGACCTCATCACACTTGAGGAAATGAACAAGGTGAAAGCCGGTGACAAACATTTTGTTTTTTACCGCAAGGGCGTTTCCAAAAAAGAAGCAGAGAACATTGCAGAAAAATTTGAGAAGGAAGGCATCTTCGCTTATACCGATGGAATGGTGATCGCTTCAAAAGAAAGTAACCAGCTGGTGATCAGGTTTGCACCTACTCCCGAAGCTGAAAAAGACGGCACTTTCTATTATTCAACACTTACCAATCTCCAATACCTGCTTGGTAAGTATACACTGAATGAAAACGTGAAGCTGATCGTGGTTGACAATGATTTCAATGATATCAAAAAATTTGATGAGCTGAGCGCGGCTGAAAAAACCGTTCTTGACCAGCGCATGCAGGGTGTTGCACCGGCTGAAGAACCAGCCCAGTACACCAACAATCCACAGCCTGGCCAGCTCCAGCAGGATCCGGCGCAATAAGCAGGTTGCAATACAGAATTTTAAAAAGACATCATTCGTGATGTCTTTTTATTTTTACCGGGTCCACCATGTGCCGGGTTCGAAAAACCCAGTTATTAAAAAACATGGAAAAGGTGGCCTTTAATTAACCACATGCAGACTGCTTCAAAAAAAGTGATCAACGGATGGGCCATGTACGACTGGGCCAACAGTGTATACAGCCTCGTGATCACCACTACTTTTTTCCCGGCATATTATGCAGCACTTACCTCGGTAGATAAGCCGGGTTTTGAGAAAGGCATTCATTTCATGGGAAGGACCTTTGTGAATACCGAACTGAAAGATTATTTTCTTTCAGCAGCCTACATGGTCATCATCCTGCTGTCTCCGATACTTTCTTCCATTGCAGATTACAGGGGTAATAAGAAAAATTTCATGCGCTTTTTCTGTTACCTGGGAGCGATCTGCTGTTCCTCATTATTTTTCTTCGACCAGGGTGATCATATTTTCGGCCTGTTCATGCTCATGTTCGCCTGTATTGGTTTTTACGGCAGCCAGGTGTTTTATAATTCCTATCTCCCCGAGATCGCTGAAGTAAAAGACCGTGACAGGATCAGTGCCAGGGGTTTTTCCTTTGGTTATATCGGCAGTGTGATCATGCAGATGATCGGCTTTGCACTGGTAATAGCCATGCCTGATTCCACCCTGCCACTCAAACTCACATTTTTACTGGTTGGTATCTGGTGGATCGGGTTTGCGCAGATCAGTTTCAAGAGACTGCCTGCAGGTAATCCTATCTCTACAGAGAAAAAACATGTGTTCATCAACGGCTTCCATGAATTGCAGAAAGTTTGGTTCCAGCTTAAACACATGCCGGTATTAAAAAGATTCCTGACCGCTTTCTGGTTTTACAGCATGGGTGTGCAAACCATTATGCTGATCGCTATCGATTTTGGCATCAAGGAACTTAAACTGCCGGATACAAACCTCATTATCACGGCTGTAATCATACAGGTTGTGGCAATTGGTGGCGCCATCGGAATGTCCAGGCTTTCACAGGCCATTGGCAATATCAGGGTTTTGTCCATTACGGTTGCCCTCTGGATCCTGCTTTGTATTGGCGGCTATTTCATGCGAACCGAAATGCATTTTTATATTCTCGCAGCACTGGTAGGACTGGTAATGGGAGGCACACAGGCCCTGAGCCGTTCCACGTATTCGAAGCTCATGCCCGAGACCCGCGATACAGCTTCGTTCTTCAGTTTTTATGATATCACTGAAAAATTCGCGATCGTCATTGGCCTGCTGAGTTTTGGCTTGATTGAAGGAATTACCCATTCCATGCGCAATTCCATCCTGGCCCTGATCATTTTCTTTGCCCTGGGTTTCCTGATGCTATTATTAACTGCGCAGGCTCAAAAAAAACAATCATGAAATTATATTCAATCAATACCGGTTATTTCAAACTCGATGGCGGCGCCATGTTTGGTGTTGTGCCAAAATCCATCTGGAACAGGATCAACCCTGCTGATGAAAATAATTTATGCTCCTGGGCGCTGCGAAGTTTGCTGATTGAAGATGAAGGCAGATTGATACTTGTTGATAATGGTATTGGTGATAAGCAGGATGATAAATTTTTCGGGCATTATTACCTGCACGGAAATGACAGTCTCGATAAATCACTTGCTGCCCATGGCTTTCACCGGGATGATATCACAGATGTAATCCTTACACACCTGCACTTTGACCATTGTGGCGGAAGCATCATCAGGCAGGGTGATAAACTTGTTCCCGCATTTAAAAATGCAGCCTACTGGAGCAATGCCAGTCACTGGGAGTGGGCAGTGCATCCCAACGACAGGGAGAAAGCATCTTTTCTGAAAGAAAATATTTTGCCCATACAGGAAAGTGGTCAATTGAATTTTGTGGTGCAGCTGGCCGATAAAAACCAGTTTGAAGGGAAAGTTTATACTGAAGCATTTTCAAAAGACATCAGTTTATTTTTTGTGAACGGCCATACCAGCAACATGATGCTGCCACGCATCAGTTACAAGGGACATACAATTGTATTCATGGCTGACCTCCTGCCCTCCGCAGGCCATATTCCACTACCCTATGTAATGGCTTATGATATGTTTCCACTGACGACTTTAAAGGAGAAAAAATCATTTTTGGAAGAAGCAGTCCAAAACAATTACACATTATTCTTCCAGCACGACCCGGTAATTGAGTGTTGTAATCTGCAACAAACGGAAAAAGGAATCAGGATGGGCCTCAGCTTTAAACTCTCCGAACTCTAAAGCCAATAATAGCCAACGGCCAAAAGCTATTGGCCATTGGCCCCTAATGGATATCTCAATCCTTTGAACTTCATCATATCCACCTTGATGCTTCCAATAAGGATCTGGCTTTCAATGCGCACCGGTATGCGGTTGCCATCGTCTGTTACCCATACGGTCATCTTTTCTCCTCCTGAAAATATGGTTCCCTCCATCAGCAGTGGTTTGAATTTAATGGCCTTGAAGGTGCCATAACGGGTTTCAACAGTTTCATACCCTACGAAACGGATGTAAAGTTCATGCACTTCGTTTTCAAGGAACATCTTAAAAGGAATCTTGTCGCCTTTTTTATATTTTTTGAAATCCAGGTTGCGGGCGAGGTAAACCGCGCTGAGTACATCCTGGGTGCATAAGGGAAATTTGATGGTCTTCTGGTCAGTGGTAGCGGTCTGCTTTTCATGATCAAAATGTACCAGCTCTTTTTTGCGGGTGCTTCCTTCATGTACATCGCGGCTGAAGAGCAGCGGCTGCATGGTTACCGTATCGATATAAGTTTCGTACACATCACGCACTTTAAAGATCCAGTCATATTTGGCATTGGACCTGCCACTGCCGGGGATATGAAATACGGGCCGCCCGTTAAGACGCTCCAGTTTATTGCTAAATACAGCCGAACCTGCATTCACATAAATACCCGCCACGTTGTAATAAACCGTGAAATCAATCTGTTCACCCGGCTGGGTGGAGATATTTTTAATACCGCAAAACTCATTCTCTACCGGTGCGCTAACCGGAAGGAGGTGAATCATTGCCGCGAGAAAGAATTTAATGAGTTCCATTGTTTTTATTGAATACGCGCAGGTTCAGTATCAGGATACTGCCGATGATGGCAGGCAGTACAAGGTTCATGAACCAGATGGTAACGGATGTAAAACTGATCCCTAGCAGGTTGGCGGAAAATAATCCTACCAGTTGTATGCTGATCTCATTCCGCAAACCTACTTCCACCAGTGCAATGGATGGTATCATGGCCATGGCCAGGAATACGACGCTCATCACCGTCATGAGGGTTGCAGCATCTACATCTACCCCAAATAAATAAAAGAGCAGGATATATTGGGTGATGAAAATCATATACCTGATTGATGAAAGCAGGAGCAATTGCAGCAGCATGCTGCCACTAAACAAACGCAGTGCCTCCACCAGGTAAATGAAACGTTCTTCCCTGATCCATCTTTTAAAAAGTTTAACAACAGCAGATACATTAAAATAGAGCACGGCGGTAATAATGCCCACAATCACCAGTCCATACAAAACAAACTGGTACCAGATTCTGAAGCCTTCAAATTTTTCAAGCAGCTGCGGCTTCAGGAGTATCAGCCCGGTAATACCCGCTATAATGGTGATGAGCAGTTGTGAAATGCTGCCAACAACAGTCACGGAAATCGTTTTTAACCTGTTGCCTTCGGGCATGTAAAGAATACGTCCTGCATATTCACCCACACGGTTGGGAAGCGTAACAGAAAAAGAAACGCCTGAAAGCACAGCCTTGAATGCATGAAGAAAACTGATGGGATGAATGCTGTGCACTGAGATCTTCCATTTAAATGCTTCCAGTCCCCAGTTCACGGGAATAAGTAAAACAGCAATGAGCAGGTAAACAACTTTATGAGATGAAAATGATGCTTTGATCTGTTGCCAGGATGATTCCAGGTGTTCCTGCCTGCTGATCTGCTGGTAAATGGAAAATGCGATCCAGGCAAAGAGCAGGGGACCCAAAAAATAGTTGACAAAGATTTTGATATTTTTGTTCAGCTGCACGTAGCAGTAAAAATACCACCTCCCTGCAAAAGCCATTGATAATATTGGGAATCGATCCGGGTACACTCTATATGGGGTACAGTGTAATTGAAGTACAGAAAAACCAGTTCACCATCCGCACGATCGATGTGCTGAAACTTTCTTCCAAAGATGATCATTATGAACGCCTGGGGAAGATCCACCAGCGGATCACCGAGCTGGTAGAAACTTTTTCACCTGACCAGTGTGCCATTGAAGCACCTTTCTTTGGAAAGAATGTACAGAGCATGCTCAAGCTGGGCAGGGCACAGGGCGTGGCCATAGCCGCGGCCATGCATAAAAACATACCTGTCACAGAATATTCACCCAAGAAAGTGAAACAGTCCATTACCGGCAATGGTAATGCAGACAAGGACCAGGTATGGAAGATGCTGCAGAGAATCACCGGGCTGCAGGATAAACCAAAATTCTATGATGCAACGGACGCACTTGCCGTAGCTATCTGCCATCACTACGGAAGCAAAACGATTGTGAGCAAATCACCGGTGAAGAAAACAAAATCAAAGGGTGGTTGGGAAAGTTTCATTTCCAATAACCAGCATCGCGTAAAATCCTGATTTATTCTTGGCGCCCTTCTTTCTTGGCGGTGAAATTTAAGCCAATAGCTAAAAAC
>CBDUBK010000055.1:0-8488 GCA_965365375.1 uncultured bacterium
ATATAAAGATTACTTACAAGAATAGCTTTAGAGGATTATCTTCACCAGCAGGTAAGATTAAACCACTGGGGTTATGACAGGGAGGAACAATTAAGTAATGAAGACCTGATCAGGGAAAAATATAAAGGCATCAGGCCTGCACCGGGTTATCCTGCCTGTCCTGATCATACAGAAAAAACAAAATTGTTTGACCTGTTGAACGTAACAGAAAACATAGGCATCAGTTTAACTGAAAGTCTTGCAATGGATCCCCCGGCTTCTGTCTGTGGCTGGTATATCGCTCATCCAAAAAGCCATTATTTTGGTTTGGGGAAAATAGGCAGGGACCAGCTGGAAGATTATGCCAAAAGAAAAAATATGAGCCTGGAAGAAGCCGAACGGTGGCTGCGGCCGGTACTTGATTAATTGAAAAGGCTTCCGTTTGGAAGCCTTTTTTTATCTTGTTTTGATCACCATTGTTTTGGTCCAGGTATCATGCCATGGTTCTCCGAAACCGCTGAAGTGTTCAAATGGAACCATCCGCACTAAACTTCTCAGGATCGCATCCTTAAATGTGAGTTCCTGCCCGTCAACCCGGATAGCCCTGGTACCGGTAATGAGTTTTCCAAGTGTATAACCTTTGAAATATTTTTCACAGATCGTATAATAAAACAGGTAGTTCAAAATGCTGAGCGCGTAGATCGCCAGGAAATTAAACCCGTCTTCCTGTCCAAACCAGCTATAAGCCAGGTCGGGTGAAACAATCAGGAGGAATTCAACCAGGAGGTAACCGGTAAGGATACCAAGGCCGTATTGCATAAAAATGGAATCGATCAGTAAGTTCAGAAAACGTTGTGTTCTTGTAGCTTCTGTAAACTGGTATAGTTCAGTGTCGTTAAAAAGATGATTTTCTTCCTGTGGCACCGGCTGTTCTGTAGTCATAAGTTTTGTTTTGGTGAGGTAATGTAATCAACAAACTTTGAAATTCACAGTAACATTCCCACCCCGCGGGGAATTATCATAGTTTTCAACGTTTTTTTAATACAGGTCAAATTTTTAGAGCAATGAACCAGGTTTGCTGGCCGGGATCATTGGAATTTTGCCGGATGTTTCGCAAATTGTTGCAGCAGCTGCTAATGCCGAATCCTTAGCTTTACCAACACCTTTTTTATTTTGCCATTTATCTGCATGCCATGAGTGAACAGTTATCCAATCAAACAAAAGAAGAGGAAACTCCCCGGGAGCATATTTTTTCAGAGATCTATGACCTGAAACCTTATGAACGTACATTAAAAAATGCACGCATCTGGCTGTATGTAATTGCAGGCCTGCAATTAATTATGGGTGTGATCGAATACAACCAGGCCGATGATCCAACGATCGGCTGGACCGCCTTTGGTATTGATGCCTTCATTGCTGCAGGCTTCCTTGTCCTGGCCTTATGGAGCAGGAAAAAACCAGTACCGGCTTTTACCATCGCGCTGGTCTCCTACGTTGTTCTTATCCTTGGCTTCATGATTCTTGACCCGGTCAATATTGTGAAAGGAATAATCATCAAGATCCTAGTGATCATTGCCCTGGTGAAAGCCAACCGTGATGCAAGAAAATATGAAGAGATGAAAGCACTGATGGGCCCGGGTTTATAATCTTTCTCCCAACTGGTAAATAAATCTTGTAGAAAACATTTCAGGATGACGCCATGCCCTTCCGATCCTTACAATAACGAGTTTCTTACCCGGGTTCACATAAATATACTGGTTCAGGAAACCTATGGCACTGAAAGCCCTGGTGCGGTAACTTACCCTGAAGTTTTCATTGTTCTTTCTTAATGATGATACATGAGGAATGCCTGAGCTGAATGCAATTGCGTCCAGTGAGTCTTCAAATTCCTGTGAAATATTCCTGCTCCACCACTGGTATTTATAACCCCCGTATTTGTTCATGGTATCTATTGAACTCACTGTGTTGATCCAGTCTTCAGGCACGAGTTGCTTTCCATTCCAATTTCCTTTATTTACATACAATTGTCCCAGCTTTGCAAAGTCACGGGCAATGGCATTAAGGCCGGCTGAAGCGAGTGCTCTTTTATTTTTCCGGCTGTCCACATTCCAGGTAGCATAATGCTCTGCACCAAAAGGTTTCCATAATTTTTCTTCGAGGTATTGCTGCAAACTCCTGCCTGTAGCCCTTTCAATGATCCAGCCAAGGAACTGTGTATTGATGCTCTGGTAACGGAAGCGGCCCGGTGGTTCGGCGATCCTGATCTTCAACAGGTTTTTTTTGAGCTTGGGTCTCAATCCCAATCGGATGGCATCATCCTTCAGGTCATAACTGCCTTCATTGAATTTAAAACCGCTGCGCATATCCAGCAGGTGCTGAATGGTGATCTTTGAAAATGCGCTGTCGCGGTCCAGCAACTCAGGAATATACATCGTCATGGGATCACTCAGCGACTTGATCTTTCTTTCGTGGTATGCGATGCCGGCGAGCGTTCCTACAAATGATTTGGCCATGGAATTGGAAGGCAGGAGCTGGTCTCCTGAAAATCCATCAAAGTATTTCTCATACACCAGGCTGTCATTCCTGATCACGAGGAATGCAGCAGTGCGTGAATTCTCAAGGTTTGAATCCAGGTATTGGTGCAAAGGAAGATAGGATGCCTGGGTGCCAGCATTTACAAAATAATAGGCTGTATCAGGTTGATTGATCCTGACTGAAGGAAGCTTCTGATGATCTGTAAGACGCATATTGCGGATACGGTAAGCCCTCACCATCCAGCAGGAAGATAAAAGGAAGCAAAGAAGAAAGGCTGTGAGGATCCGCATAGGAGTTCAGATACAAGATTCATTCCTTTAATACTTCCATCTCCTCTAAAACCTTTTTCAGCTGTGCAGGTGATTGAAAGTGGATGGAGCGGATACCAAGTTCTTCAGCCGCTTTTACATTCCTAAAGTTATCATCTATAAACAAAGAGGTTTCCGCATTCAATCCAAAACGGCTGAGTAATAGCCGGTAAAATTCCGGGTGGGGTTTGCGCATTTTTTCCTCGCCGCTTACCAGTCTTCCATCAAACCAGTGCAGGAAGTCAAATTTTTTAAGTGCTACAGGAAAGGTTTCCGCACTCCAGTTGGTCAATGCATATAATTTATAATCATCCTGCCTTTTCAATTGTTTGAGGATCTCTACGGTCTCTTCAATCGCACCGCCAAGCATCTCTTCCCATCTTCCGTAGAATGCTTCGATATAGGTGCTCCATTCAGGATGAAGCGCCACCAGTTCATCAGTTGCCAGCTGTAATCCTCTTCCGGCATCCTGCTCCTCATTCCAGTCAGGTGTGCAGATATTTTCAAAAAAATATTTTTTCTTTTCATGGTCATCGAACAGCTGGTCGAAAACATAATCCGGGTTCCAGTCGATCAGGACACCACCGAGGTCAAATATGATGGATTGGTAGCGCATTTATGGTTTGGATTTAAGTTCAGTAGGTTTTGCACGGAAACGGTATTTGAAATATAGCATGATCAGGGAACAGACCAGCACAAGGCTGTTGGTATAAATGATCGGTATGTCCTGCAGGATGATACCATATATGAGCCACATGATTACACTGATGGTGGCGAAGGTGAACATGAGCAGGGAAATATCGTTAGCTGATTTTGTTTTCCATGTTTTGATCACCTGTGGCAAAAAGGTGATGGCTGAAATACTGCCGGCGGTCATACCCAGGATTTGAAGTGCGGTCATTGCGTGTTAGTTTAAATGAATATGTGAATATTGAAAGCCATTGGCCATTGGCTTGCTATCTTTTCTCAAACAGCCACCAGAATTTTTTGCGGGGCATGATCTTATAATTGGTCGTGATATATTTCCTGATATGGTCCATGGCCTCGTTCACATCATCTGTAAACAATACCAGTTTCAGGTCTTCTTCGGAGATGGTTCCCTTTGCTGCCATGTCATGCATGGTTTCCCATAATTCCTTGTAAAAACTTTTCCCGAACAATACCAGCGGAAAGCCGGTGATGGTCTTGGTTTGAATGAGTGTAAGTGTTTCAAAGAATTCATCCATGGTGCCAAATCCTCCGGGCATGATGATGAAGGCATAGGAATACTTAATGAGCAGCACCTTGCGCACAAAAAAATGTTCGAAGGTTACGGAAGTGTGCACATATTTATTTCCCACCTGTTCAAAAGGCAGGCGGATATTGACACCTACGGAGCGGCCGCCCCCCTCAAAAGCTCCCCTGTTTGCCGCCTCCATGATTCCCGGGCCGCCCCCGGTCATGGTGGTGAAACCAATATCGGCGATGCGCCTGCCAAATTCCCGCGCCTGTCCATAATATTCATGATCTTCTTTGAAACGCGCGGAGCCGAATACAGTAATGCAGGGCCCTACAAAATGCAGTTTCCTGAATCCCATGATCAGCTGCTTGAAGACCCGCCATCCAAAATACAGTTCATACCCGCGGCTCTTGGGACCATCAAGATATACATGCTCTTTTGGTTTGATGATCGGTTCCGCGTTGGATGTAAATTTTTCTGACATTGGAAATGAAATTAAGGAATGATTGGGATACAGGCCAATGGCTAATGGCCATTAGCTATTGGCTATTTCGGCTAATTTTGCTCCATGAAGATCATCAGCTACAATGTAAACGGCATCAGGGCTGCCATGAAAAAAGGTTTTATCGAATGGCTGCAGTCACATCCCGCCGATGTGATCTGCATACAGGAGAACAAAGCCCAGCAAACCGATGTGGAATCAAAGATCTTCAATGACCTCGGTTACCACGACCACTGGTTCTGCGCGCAGAAAAAAGGATACAGTGGTGTGACTGTTTTCAGTAAGATCAAGCCCGATCATATTACCTGCGGCACAGGCCATGAAGTAAGTGATTCGGAAGGAAGAGTGATGCAGCTTGATTTTGGAAATGTAAGAGTGATCAATGCTTATTTTCCTTCAGGAACCACTGGTGATGAACGCCAGGGATACAAATACCAGTGGCTCGATGAATTTTATGATTATGTGCAGGCCCTGAGAAAAAAACATCCCAACATCATTCTTTGCGGCGACTATAATATCGCCCATAAGGAAATTGATATTCATAATCCATCAGGCAATAAAAACACTTCAGGTTTTTTACCTGCTGAACGCGCATGGATGGACAAATTATACAGCAATGGGTGGATCGATACTTTCAGGATGTTTCATCCCGAACCGCACCGTTACAGCTGGTGGAGCCAGCGTTTTCCCAGCGTAAGACAATCCAACAAGGGATGGCGCATTGATTATATCAGTGCCACTGAACCCCTGAAGCCTTACCTGAAAGATGCCGAGATCTATCCTGATATCAAACACAGCGATCATTGCCCTGTTTACCTCGAACTCGAAACTTTGTGATTCAAAAGAACATTATGCAGGAAAACGATTCATTAGAAGCAACCGCGATCATTTATAATGTGACCATCAAGGTAAACCAGCCCATTGCCGATGCCTGGCTGAAATGGATGCTTGATATTCACATTCCGGATGTGATGAATACCGGTTGTTTTACAAAATACCAGGTAGTGAAATTGCTTGAAGTGGATGACACTGAAGGTCCCACTTACGCGGTACAATACCATGCTTCTTCAAAAGCCAACTACAACAGGTATATAGAAAAATATGCACCGGACATGCGAGAACTTGTAAACAGGCAATGGGGCAACCAGTATATTGCATTCAGAAGTGTTATGCAGGTTGTGCAATAGATGTTAAGAAAAATTTGGTTTTGACCTAACTCTCAAATGCTGATCTGGCTTGCATTACAGCGTATGCATTTGCCGAATCGCCTGACAGATAAGGCTTTCAGCGGATCAATTGAAGTTAAACGCAATATTTTCAACAACACCATTTGGCTGAAACCCTTATCCCATGCGGATTTTAAGCCATTCAATAAAGCTTTTATTTTAAAGAAAATTATTTTGTCGGAATCAAAAACCGTCTAAATTTGTCGCACTCAAACTTTTTTAAATTTTCAACTATGAACAAAGCTGAATTGATCAACAAGATCGCCGACGATGCCGGTGTTACTAAAACACAGGCGAATGCTGCTTTAGATTCTTTTGTAGAAGCAGTAACCAAAACATTAAAGGGCGGTGGTAAAGTAACATTGGTAGGATTTGGAACATTTTCTGTATCTAAGCGTGCTGCACGTAACGGCCGTAACCCTCAAACTGGTGAAGTAATCAAGATCAAAGCAAGAAAAGTTGCCCGCTTCAAAGCTGGTAAAGAACTTTCTGCTAAATTGTAATGGACCAGGAAAAAAGATTGAAGCTTTCCGTTTTAGCGGAAAGCTTTTTATTTCACGACATTTGTAAAAATTATAAACTATAATATTATGGGCAGAGGTGATAAAAAAACCAAGAAAGGAAAGATCTTCAAAGGATCTTTTGGTAAATCAAGACCAGCAACAGATAAGAAAATCACGGGAGCTCAGCCTCCGGCGAAGAAAGCGTAAGGATCGTGAGAGATAAGCCAATGGCTAATGGCCATTAGCTATTGGCCTCTTTACGGCGCCAGCCTTTCAATCTTCCATTCTCCATTTTCGAGGGTATACTGTATCCTGTCGTGTAATCGGCTGGGACGGCCCTGCCAGAATTCAATGATCACCGGCTTCACCAGGAAACCTCCCCAATGTGGTGGCCTTGTTAATTCCTTGTTGCTGAAATTTTCACTTACTTCTTTATAATGTTCGTCGAGCCATTCCCTGCCGGGTATCACCGTACTTTGAGGCGAAGCCCAGGCACCAAGCTGGCTGCCCTTTGGTCTTGAGAAATAATATTCATCACTCGATTCACCGGGAAGCTTTGACACCAGTCCCGTGATCCTGACCTGTCTTTCGAGTTCTTTCCAGAAAAATACCAGGCAGGCTTTCGGGTTTTCTTCGAGATGCATGCCTTTGTAGCTTTTGTAATTGGTAAAAAACACGAATCCTTCTTTAGAATAATCTTTCAGCAACATCACTCTCGCTGCAGGCATTCCATCAGCAGAAGCTGTTGATACCACCATTGCATTCACTTCATCTATCTCCGCCTTCACTGCCTGCTGCCACCATTTTGAAAACTGGTCAACAGGATCCTGTTCAACATCTTTTTCCAGCAGGCTTTCAACAGCATATTCCCTGCGCAGGTCGGCAATGGCAGCATTCATAACAGATCAATTGAAGTGCAAAGGTAAAGGGCGGTTATTTATTATCTTTTTTCCGGCGCAAAAGAAAATCTCTTTCTTCCGCCATCATATTCAGCATACTTTCCAGTTCACCAATACGGCGTAGTTCCGTTTGCAGTTTTTTATTGGTGTCTGATATATTCTGGAGATCACTATTCAGGTCAGTAAGGAATTGTACCTTCTTCATCAGCTGCTGCCTTTGAAGGTTGGCTTCAGCAAGTTTATCTTCCACTTCATCCATCAGTACACGCATGCGCTGGTTCTCGTTCATCACCTCTTCCATTTTTTCCTGCTTGCGCAGCAGCTCCTTGTGTACCACCTCGTATGAATGGCGTGTATCTTCCAGCTCCATTGCCAGCTCATTTGCACGGCCCGCCTGGTTTTCCAATACGGACATCTTTTGCTGGAGCAAATCAAATTCACGGTAGACTTCCTCTATGCGGTCGGCCATTTTCTTGGCAGAATTCACTTCCTCCTGTAATTCTTCGAGTTCGGCATCTTTATGATCGAGCAATTGTTGGAGACGAAGCATTTCACGCTGCAGTTCTTTGTTTTCTGATTTTAATTCTTCCCTTCCCTCCTGTTCCAGCTCTTCAACTTTTTTAAGATAGGTGTTCAGGAGTTTTTGCTGTTGTGTAATGGTTTGTTTCAGGTCTCTTGAAATATTATCATCAGTGGCTGCAGCATATTTAAGCGGCGGAAGTTCCGGTGCTTCTTTCTTGGGAACAACCAGTCCGCGCATACGCAGGTATTGTTCTTCCAGCGATTGCATGGGAGATTTCTCAATTACTTTTTCTTCCTGTTTGCTTGTAGAAAAAAACTGGCGGCTGGCCTTAAGTGTCTGGCGAAGTGTTTTCCTGCTTTTAATGAAAAAATAGATGGCTACGCCAAATATCAGGCATACCAATACAAGGGTAAGGGACTCAAGGAGAGTCAGGTTGACAGCAGCAGTAATCATGCAATTAGTTCCGGTAAGTTTTCGAATGGTAAGCTAAGCATTTTTTCCGAAAAGATCAGGCTGTTACGAGCGTTCCTACCTTTTCCCCGGTTACAACGCGGCGGAGGTTTCCGGGCTTGTTCATATCGAAAACAACGATGGGTAAACTGTTCTCCATGCATAGGGTAAATGCGGTCATATCCATCACATTCAGTTTACGTGTAATACATTCCTGGAAGGTAATCACACCAAACTTGGTTGCGGTTGGATCTTTTTCCGGGTCAGCGGTGTAGATACCGTCAACCCTGGTGCCTTTCATGATCACATCAGCTTTAATCTCTATTGCCCTGAGTGATCCTGCC
>CBDUBK010000056.1:0-8476 GCA_965365375.1 uncultured bacterium
CCATCAAGGTAGCCGAAGCTGCCAAGATCATAGAGAACACGCAACGTGACCTCAACATCGCTTTGATGAATGAGCTTTCCATCATTTTCGATAAGATGGGTATCAACACTTATGAAGTACTGGAAGCTGCGGGTACCAAGTGGAACTTTTTGAAGTTCACACCCGGGCTGGTTGGCGGGCATTGTATCGGTGTGGATCCATATTACCTTACCTACAAGGCCAGCGAACTGGGATACAATTCCAGGGTGATCCTTGCGGGCCGCCAGATCAATGACGGGATGTCGCTCTATGTAGCCAGGAAAGTTGTACGCCATATCATCTCGAATGTAAGCGATGTAAAAGGGGCTAAAGTGCTGGTGATGGGCGCCACCTTCAAGGAGAATGTGAGTGATATCAGGAACTCAAAGGTTGCTGACGTGGTGAAAGAACTCAAAGAGTTTTTCCTTAACGTGGATGTGGTTGACCCTCATGCCGACAGTGATGAACTGCAGCATGAATATGGTTTTGGACTGGCAAAAGAAGCCGGCAAGGATTATGACGCGGTGATCATTACGGTATGTCATGAGCCCTATGGTGCACTGGACGAAGCTTATTTTACTTCCATTACCAAACCACACGCGCTGATCGCTGACCTGAAAGGAACCTTCAAAGAAAAAATCAAAAACCGTCCTTACTGGAGTTTTTAATATGCCATTCCTGCCAACCGACATCAATGGCCTGCTTGTATTTGAACCGAAAGTATTTGAAGACAGCAGGGGTTATTTTTATGAAGCCTATAATGAGCAAACCTTCAATAATGCAGGGGTGCATTATAAGTTCATCCAGGACAACCAGTCCAAATCATCCTATGGTGTGATCCGAGGTTTGCACTACCAGCTGGCACCATTCGCGCAGACCAAACTGGTAAGGGTTCTTGAAGGAAAGATTATTGATGTGGCAGTAGACATCAGGAAAGGTTCGCCTACTTTCGGTAAACATGTTGCCATAGAATTATCAGCCGATAATAAAAAACAATTACTGATCCCTGCCGGATTTGCACATGGTTTCTCTGTGCTTTCTGAAACCGCCATCGTACTTTATAAATGCGATGCGTTTTACAGTAAGGAAAGTGAGAGAGGCATCCGCTTTGATGATCCTGAAATCAGTATCAACTGGATGATCGATCCTTCCAGGGCAACAGTGTCTGAAAAAGACCTGGAGCTTCCGTCCTTCGATAGGAACCTTGATCATTTTCATTACGAAGGATGATTAAAAAACCCACCATACTGGTAACAGGAAGCAATGGCCAGCTGGGATCGGAATTAAAGGACCTCTCAGCTGCTTATCCCGGGTTCACTTTTATTTTTCTTACCCGCGAAGACTTATCCATTTCAGATCAAAATGCGGTTGAAGAATTATTCAACCTGCATCAGCCTTCCTTCCTGGTGAATTGTGCTGCCTATACAGCGGTTGATAAAGCTGAAAGCGAAACGGAACTTGCCAATGAAATCAATGGCAATGCTGTAGGACACCTGGCTTTTGCCTGCAGGAAATTCAAAACGGGTTTCATTCACATCTCTACGGATTATGTATTCAATGGAAAAACTACCAGTCCCTGGAAGGAAGAAGACGAAACTGACCCGGTAAATGCATACGGTGCTTCCAAACTGATTGGAGAATTTAAAGCACAAAAGAATAATCCTGATTCCATCATCATCCGCACTTCATGGGTTTACTCTTTCCATGGAAAGAATTTTGTGAAGACCATGATGCGCCTCATGCATGAAAAAGAAAGTATTGGTGTAGTTAGCGACCAGCAGGGTTCACCTACTTATGCTGCAGACCTGGCGGAAGCTATAATGCAGATCATCACCTCTCCGGAATGGAAACCCGGAATATATCATTACAGCAATGCAGGAGCTATTACCTGGTTTGATTTTGCAGTTGCCATACGCGATGCCATTGGGTCGGCCTGTATCGTGAATCCCATTACAACAAAAGATTTTCCTACGCCGGCTGCAAGGCCATCCTATTCTGTAATGGATACTCAGAAGATACAGGATGCCTATTCCATTAAGATGAAGCCATGGAAAGAAAGCCTGCAGAAGTGTATTCTCAAGCTAAAGGCTATTTCGTGATAGAAGTGATCTGCGTTGATCCTGCCAGTTTACCTCCCTTGCTGTAACTTTCAGTTTTCACAACGCCAACTCCGGGTACAAACCATTCTTTGCCTGCAAGATTTACCGGCATGCCAATTGGCCCGATCTGTATCCTGAAAACCGAATTATAGGTAATCACATAAGCGTCCCAGGTACCGGCAGGAGTGGTTACAGATTCTTTTATTTCAACCTTTCTGTCCGTCATTTTGAATGTGATGATATTGATGACCCCTTTGTTATCAACTTCCATTTTGAAATCAACGTTGCTCAATGCCTGGCCGGGAGTCATTGAAGAGGGATATTCAATATAGGCTGATTCGAATTTGGCCTCCGCGTCTTTATAATTTTCCATTTGCTGCTGTGGCATGCTCATGCGTACATCAGCTTTTAATACTCCTTTCTCGCATTGGTAACTTCCATCGCTTTTGGAAACTACCTTGCCCTTATCATCTTTGAATTCTCCCGAAACTGCCGATTGATAAACTCCGCCACTGTTTTTTACATCATTGATGGTCCAGGTTTGCGTACCGCTCTCTTTTCCTTTTTTATCATAAATGGTCATGGTCACTCCGGTATTCTTTGTCATGAACAGGTAGTTGCCACAATCCTGAGAAAGGGAAAATAAGGGTAGTCCGCATAAAAGAATAAGCAATCTTTTCATAACCGGTAAAATTTTTATGAAAGTAGAATTATTGAAAATTGCTTAACCAGGTATTTCTACTGAAATTTCGCCGCCACAACCTCCATCATCTGCTTTACCTGGTCATTACACAGGTTTCCGATACTTCCTTCGTGGGTGTGATGAAGTCCTTTTGTAAAATCATGCTGGAATTTTCCGGAATCGATCGTATTGCCTACCTGTTTATACGCTTCCCTGAAAGGGATGCCCTGGTTTACCAGTTCATTTACAGCTTCCACGCTGAACAGGTATTTATATTTTTCATCTGCCAGTATGTTTTCTTTCACCTCCATATGGGAGAGCATGAGAACAGACATCTCCAGGCAGGCTTTTAATTCTTCTAAAGCCGGGAAAAGAATTTCCTTGGTGAGCTGCAGATCGCGGTGGTAGCCGGATGGAAGGTTGGCCAGCAATAAGGATAATTCATTGGGAACAGAAAGGATGCGGTTGCATTTGGCACGAATGAGTTCAAATACATCCGGGTTCTTTTTATGCGGCATGATGCTGCTGCCTGTTGTAAGTTCTGCCGGAAAGGAGATAAATCCGAAATTCTGGTTGAGATAAAGACAGCAATCCATAGCCAGTCTTCCCATGGTGGCAGCAATACTGCTAATGGCCATGGCTACGGTTTTTTCTGTTTTACCCCTGCTCATTTGCGCGTAAACAGAATTATAATTCAGGTTGGCAAATCCCAACAGTTCAGTCGTACGGCTTCTGTTAAGTGGAAATGAAGAACCATAGCCAGCCCCGCTGCCCAGGGGATTTTTATTGGCTACCTGGTAAGCAGCAGCCAGTAATTCAAGATCATCAACAAGGCTTTCCGCGTAAGCTCCCAGCCATAAACCGAAGGAAGAAGGCAGGGCGATCTGAAGATGGGTGTACCCGGGTAATAACTGGTTTTTATGACGCTCACTTAATTCAATCAGCAATCCGAATAATTCCAGTGCGGCTGATTTAACCTGCAATACCTCAGCGCGCAGGTATAATTTAATATCAACAGCCACCTGGTCATTCCGGCTGCGGCCACTATGAATTTTTTTGCCGGTCTCTCCAATCCTTTCCGTCAGTAAAAATTCAACCTGTGAATGAATGTCCTCGCTCGATGGATCGATGCTGAAAGCGCCTGACGCGATCTCGCCAGCAATTTCTTTCAAAGCCTTTACAGCCTGGTTTGCCTCTTCTTTTGTCATGAGACCTACTTCACCAAGCATGGTCACATGGGCTATGGAACCCTGTACATCATAACTGGCCAGCAGCAGGTCGAAATTCCTGTCATTGCCTACGGTAAATTTTTCGATGCGGCCGGAAACAGATGTATTTTCTTTTTGCCAGAGTTTCATGTTGATCCCAATATAAGTGAATGATTAATTATTTAAACCGCAAAGCGTCCCGATTATTTTTATATATCGGTTGATGCCATCTTCTATTTCACTGGTAAAAATAAATTCATCGGCGGTATGGCTTCTTGCCGAATCCCCGGGTCCGATCTTTAAAGCTGGGAAAGGCATGAGGGCTTTATCTGAAGAAGTGGGAGATCCGTAACAACTTCCACCGGTTATTAAAGCTGCTTTTACCAATGGATGATCAAGTGCGATAGATGAAGACCGCAGCCTGAAACTCCTCGGTTCCACTTCACTTTTAAGATTTTGCCTGATCGTTTCCAGCACTTCTTCATGACTGTATAATTCATTCAACCGCACATCCACCACGAAGCTGCACTCTGAAGGAACGATATTATGTGTTTTATTCTGCGTCTCAATTGAAGTGACCTGAAGGCTCACAGGTCCAAGCCATTCGGACTGTTTTTCAAATCGGTAGCGATTTAGCCAGCTGATATCTTCCACGGCAATATTGATCGCGTTCACACCTTCCCTGCGGGCCGCATGACCTGCAACACCTTTGGCTTTCGCGTCAAGCACCATTAGTCCTCTTTCCGCAACTGCCAGCTGCATGAGGGTAGGTTCACCGACAATTGCGCAATCTATTGCCGGCAGAAGTGGCAGGACAGCTTCAATACCATTCCTGCCGGTGATCTCTTCTTCGGCTGTTGCAGCCAGCACAATATTGTAAGCAGGATCGTTTGCTTCATAAAAATATACAAACCCCGCAATCAGTGAAACAAGAGCACCTCCCGCATCATTACTTCCCAGGCCAAAAAGTTTCCCTTCTTTTTCTAATGGGTCAAAAGGATCAACCGTATATCCTTTATTGGGTTGTACGGTATCGTGGTGGGAGTTGAGCAGGATTGTAGGTTTGCCTGCCTCAAAATTTTTGTTGACAGCCCAGATATTATTGAGATGCCTGTTGAATTTGACCTTTCTTGATTCAAGAAAAGAGGCAATAAGATCTGCCGTTCTTTCTTCTTCACGGCTGAAAGAAGGAGTGCGGATCAATTCCTTAAGTAGATTGATCGCATCAGTTTTATATGTTTGATCAGCTGACAATGATACTTGTTCCTTTTTCGCCGGTGATTAATTGTTCCAGGTTTTCTGCCTTGCCAATCACAACTTTCCTGACTCCTGCATGCAAAGCCCTGAAAGCATTGTCGAGTTTGGGAATCATGCCTTCAAAAATGACACCGGTTGATTTATAGTTATGATAGGTTTTCTCATCCAGGGTGCTGATCACGGATGCCGGATCATTTACATCTTTCAGCACACCTTCTTTTTCAAATGTATAGATCAGTATTGCTTCTGATGATTTACTGATTGCCTGCGCGGTTTCCTGCGCTATGGTGTCGGCATTGGTATTGAGAAGCTGGCCTTTACCATCATGGGTGATGGGAGAGAGGACCGGGCAATATTTTTTTTCAAGCAGCTCCGATAGCAGTTCATGATTGACCTGGTCCACATCACCTGCAAAACCATAATCCAGTTGTGCATGGATGCGTTTGTGTGCCAGTACTACGTTGCCATCAGCACCACTGAAACCAATTGCATTGCAAGCGGAAGCCTGCAGCTGTGCAACAATATTTTTATTGATATAGCCCGCGTAAACCATGGTTGCAATTTTCAGGGTTTCAGCATCTGTAATCCTTCTGCCTTCAACCATAACCTGGGGAATACTGAGTTGCGCTGCCAGCCTGGTGGCAAGTTTGCCTCCGCCATGCACAAGGATCTTTTTTGAAGGAATAGCCGCAAACTTTTCCAGGAAGGATGAAAGTTGTTTTTCATCATCAATGATGTTGCCGCCAATCTTTACAATGTAAATCTTATCCATGCTTCAGGATTTCACTCAATACTGCCTGCGCTGCCCATACCCGGTTACCTGCCTGTTGCGTAACAAGGCTGTTGGGTCCGTCGAGGATCTCATCGCTTAATTCCACATTTCTTCTTACCGGGAGACAATGCATCACCCTAGCCTGGTTGGTGAGTGCCAGTTTTTCATTGGTAAGCATCCATTCGGGATCATTGCAATAGATTTTTCCATAGTCCTGGTAAGTACTCCAGTTTTTCACATATACATAATCCGCATCTTTTAAGGCGGCGTCCTGGTCATGAGTGATGGTGGCTCCGCTGGTGAATGCCGTATCCAGCTCATAATCTTCCGGGTGCGTGATCACAAAATCGGCTTCTCCCCAGGCATTGATCCATTGCGAAAAACTGTTGGCTACACATTGCGGGAGTGGTTTTACATGCGGCGCCCAGCTCAGCACGATCTTAGGTTTGCGGCCAGCAATATTTTTTGTATGCAGGTCTTCTTTTATGGTGATCAGGTCAGTAAAACTTTGCAGCGGATGAAGGGTTGCACTTTCCAGGCTTACAACCGGTATGCCGGCGTATTTGATGAACTGCTGAATATACAGCTCGCTGTAATCATCTTCCTTATTTTTCAGGGAAGGGAAGGTCCTGATGGCAAGGATATCAAAATATTTTCCCATCACCGGGGCCGCATCTTTTACATGCTCTACTGTATTTCCACTCATGATGGCCTCTTCTTCAAATTCAAGAGCCCATCCTTCACTTCCTACGTTAAAGATGATGGATTCCATTCCCAGGTTATGTGCTGCCACCTGGGTGCTGAGTCTTGTGCGCATGCTCGGATTCAGGAACAGGCATCCGATCCTTTTATGCTGCCCCGCTGACTGGTCTTTGTAAGGACTTTTTTTATAATCAAGTGCTTTCTTTACCAGTGCATTGATATCTTTTACATCCTTTACTGAGATAAAATGTTCCAAGGTTATGATACAGTTTTAGATTTCACGGAACTTAATTCATGAACAGATTTTTCCAGCGCTTCGAGAAAAGCATCGATCTCTTCACGGCTGATGGAAAGTGAAGGCAGCAACCTTACCACATCTGGTTTGGCTTCGCCGGTAAAAATATGATGCGTTTCAAGCAAATGTTTGCGCAGGGTTTTCAGGCTTTCACTCACATCAAATCCGATCATCAGCCCCAGGCCTCTAATATTCCTGAGTCCATTGATCTTTTGTAAACGTTTTATAAGGTAAGCGCCATTTTCTGCTGCCCTGTTCATGAGTTTTTCTTCTTCAATAACCTCCAGCACGGCAAGTGCCGCTGAACAGGCAAGGTGATTGCCTCCGAATGTGGTACCCAGCATTCCATGCTTGGAAGGAATGTGTGGTGCGATAAGCAAACCCCCGATAGGAAATCCATTGCCCATTCCTTTGGCCATGGTATAGATATCTGCTTCCACGCCGGATTTATCAAAAGCAAAGAACTGTCCTGTTCTTCCATAACCGCATTGCACTTCGTCTGCTATTACCAGTGACTGGTACTGGTTGCAGAGTGTCCTGATGCGCTGGAGAAAAGTATCATCAGCTACATTAATCCCTCCAACACCCTGTATGGTTTCGATGATGACAGCGGCAACTTCATTCCCGTTTTTGCTAAAATATTCGTTGAGGGCTTTTTCATCATTGAAGGGCAGGAATACCACGTTGTCTGTTTCATTTACAGGAGCCACAATGCGGGGATTGTCTGTTGCTGCTACAGCAAGAGAAGTGCGACCATGAAAAGCCTTGTGAAATGAAATGATCTTCTTTCTTCCTGTATGAAATGATGCAAGCTTCAGTGCATTTTCATTGGCTTCAGCCCCGCTGTTTACAAGAAAAAGATCATAGTCTTTTTTCCCACTGACCCTTCCTAGTATATTGGCGAGTTCCTGTTGTATGGGAATGAGAACGGAATTGGAATAGAATGCAATTTTTTCCAGCTGTTCAGTAATTCTTTTAGTCCAGTGTGGATGAGTATGGCCGATGCTGATCACAGCATGCCCGCCATACATGTCAAGGTATTTAGTATCATGCTCATCCCACACATAGGAACCGCTTGCACGTACTATGTTGATGGGGTTGAGCGGGTAAACATCGAATGGTTTCATCTTAAAAGCCTGTTGATTTTAATTGTAGTCCTTTTGTTTCATCTATGCCAAACATGAGATTCATATTCTGAACTGCCTGCCCTGAAGCTCCTTTCATCAGGTTGTCGATAGCTGTATGTACCACCAGCTTGCTGCCGACTTTCTCCAGCTGTATCACGCATTTATTACTGTTCACCACCTGCTTTAAAAAAATTTCCTGCTGGCTGATATGGGTAAACGGGTGTCCTGAAAAAAAGTCCAGGTATAAGGTGGCAAGTTCCACTTCGCTTTCTTCACAATGCAGAGTGGAACTGGTGAAGATGCCTCTTGTGAAATC
>CBDUBK010000057.1:0-8474 GCA_965365375.1 uncultured bacterium
AGAATGAAATGATTATTACCCGGAAGGCGGAGGTGATTTAAGAAAAGGCCATTGGCTTTTGGCTATTTGCGGTGGCGATTCAGATAATAGCGGGTGCACGTAGGGACATGGCGACGGCATTTCAGGAATGGAAGGCAGTCATTCAATGGCCTTAGCCTATGGCTCATTGCCTCTGTAAGTAACCTCCTTTTATCTGTGGTAAAATCTGATTCGGATTTACAGGTTTCAGAAATTGCAGGATGAGAGGCTGATTCAAAGTAGTTTCGTTTTTTAATTTAAGTTTTAGAAAAATTCCGCTAATAAAAAAGAGAGGCTCAGCCTCTCTTTAAAAAATTAATAAGCATCAGGTCAGAATTGCTCCAGGCCGGAAAAGAAGAAACTTCCTTCGATCCTTGCATTCTCATCGCTGTCACTTCCATGCACAGCATTCTCGCCTAATGAAGTTGCGAATAATTTTCTTATAGTGCCTTCATCCGCTTTTGCCGGATCTGTAGCGCCGATCAAAGTCCTGAAATCTGCTACAGCATTTTCTTTTTCAAGAATAGCGGCTATGATGATTCCACTGCTCATAAACTGAACCAGTTCACCATAAAAAGGCCTTTCCTTATGCACAGCATAAAATTCACCTGCCTTTTCTTTTGTAAGTAAGGTTTGTTTCAATGCCACGACCCTGAATCCGGCCTTGATGATCTTGTCAAGAATAGCTCCTGCATGACCATTTTTCATAGCATCAGGCTTGATCATCGTAAAAGTTCTATTGCTCATATCTGAATATTTTTCGCCGCAAAAATAGGGGTTTGAACGCCACCATTCGCGGGAAAGATCAGGCATGAAGCTTCATGCTGCACCGGAAAGCGCAGCTTTAACCTTTATTTATTGAACAATTTACCTGCGGGCAGCGAGGTATTTTCGTTCTTCCGCTACTTCAATCAGGCATTCAATGATCATTTTAGAACGCTTGACTGATTCAAGTGAGGGATATTTTTTCTCGGCCCACTTCTGAATTTTCTGAATGATTTTTTTTGCCTGTACGTCGGCATTAGCCACAGGGGCTGTTTGAGTCTGATTTTTCATTGCAGTTGGATATTGGTTAAAAACTGTATTAAAGTAAAAGCTAATTTTTCACTTATGCAAAAAATCTTTAAATGAATTATTTTTAAAGCTATTCCTGGCCGGAATTTATTCTACCGACACGATAAATCTTTTTATATAACCGCTTCCTGTAACATCGCCGGCACCCGTAGCCTGGACGAACCTTAATGTATCGATTCCTCTCTTGACTGCCCTGAATTTCCAATTCTCCATACCGCCAGCACCAGCTTTTCCACTGCCACTACCGTCATAAACAAGTCCTATACTGTCAAGGCCGGGATTGGCAGATATCCTGTACCACCGGTATGCTGTAGTATGATTGGCATTTATTGATATCGTAAAACTTTCACCCATCTTTACTTTCAATTTTTTTCCTTCAGGAGTTTCGCTTTTTCCGCATCCTGTAAAAACTAAAGCCAGAATCCAATGCCATTTCATAATTTAAATTTTAATAGCCAATAATTTTATCCATATTAATGCATAATGATCCGCATTGCCACCATCAATGATATTCCTGAACTGCACCGGATCAGGGTTGCCGTTAAAGAAAACGCATTGAGTGATCCCGCCAGGATCACCAGGGAAGATTATGAAACATTCCTCGTCCGCAAGGGTAGAGGATGGGTCTTTATTGATCATAGTATCACAGCAGGTTTTGTCATCATAGACCTGGAAGACCATAATATCTGGGCCCTGTTTGTTGATCCCGCTTTCGAAAAAAAAGGTATTGGCAGGCAATTGCACGACACTATGCTGGACTGGTATTTCAGCCATCACCAAACTAACCTCTGGCTGGGAACTGCTCCCGGGACCCGTGCAGAAAATTTTTACAGGAAAGCAGGCTGGATTGACCGGGGCTTGCAAACCAATGGGGAGATCCGATTTGAAATGCCTGCCACCACCTGGACCGGAAATACCCTTTGAAGGGTATGCAAAAAACAAGTGAATTTGATTTGTTTTAGATCAAATCTTCATCATGCATTTCTTACAAAGCACCATGGGCGCTGTAACCTACCTGGCCATTGGCATCGGGCTGTTTATCCTGCTGATCTTTGGCCTTATGCGGAAAAGGAAATAGGTATAAACCTACCGGGCTTATTCCTGGAACCAGATAGGCGTACATAAGAAATTCCTAAACTGGACCGGGCTTCAGCTTTACAGGAAACTTTACTATACTTTTGCGGCTCTTTATGCAGCCCATCCACGCAATATATGACCAGCTGAAGCAGCCCAGGAAAGTAGTGATCACCATGCACCAGAAGCCGGATGCTGATGCTATGGGATCAGCACTGGGATTGTTCCATTTCCTGAAACAGATGGGCCATTCCATAACAGTTATTTCTCCCACCAACTGGGCCCGCTGGCTCAACTGGATGGAAGGGACTGCAGATGTGATGGACTATGAACTGAACAGGCATGAGGCCAACCAGGTGCTGGACGAAGCGGAATGGCTGTTCTGTCTGGACTATAATCATTTCAGCCGAACCAAAACCATGGCGCCCAAGCTGGCCTCCCTGGATTGTGTGAAAATACTGGTAGACCATCACCGCGAGCCGGATGAGGTTTCCTTTCAGTATGGCGTTTCCAATGTTGGAAAAAGTTCCACCTGCGAAATGATCTATGATCTCATTGTGAATTCAGGGCACCGCGACAAGATCAATACATTTATTGCCGAATGTTTATATGCCGGGGTTGTAGCTGATACAGGTTCATTCCGTTTTTCTTCCACCCATGCGGGAGTGCATCATATGGTCGCGGCGTTAAAGGAAACAGGACTGGAACATACAAAAGTGCACGAAGCACTTTATGATAATTTCCTGGAGAACAGGTTGAGATTTCTTGGCCATGTATTATTGAACAGGATGGAGATCGACTACCAGCTTAATACAGCCCTGATTTATATTTCCAAAATGGAATTGCTGAAATACGAGATCAAGACGGGAGATACGGAAGGCCTTGTAAATTATCCTTTATCCATCCAGGGTATCAAACTTGTAGGTTGTGTGATTGACCGGGATGAAGAAAGAAAATGGTCTTTCCGCAGCAAGGGCCAATTCGACTGCAATACTTTCGCCCGCACTTATTTCAACGGCGGCGGACATTATAATGCTTCAGGCGGACATGATTCTGCAAACCTGCAGGAAACCGTACAAAAATTCAAAAAAGCCATCCAGGAAAACAGCTCACTATTACAATAAAAATCAACTAATGAAATCAGTTAAGCTTTTCTTCAGCATCCTGTCAATGACCATTTTATTCGCCGCTTGCGAAACAAAAATCGATTTTAAGAAAACCTCGGGGGGTGTGCCTTACAAAATTTTTCCAGCTAAAAAAGGCAAAGACACCATCGCGGTAAACGATATTGTAAAATATCACCGTATAGTGAAAATCAAGGACAGTGTGCTCAACAACACTTACCTGGAAGTTCCGGCTTATGAAAAAGTAAGACTGGCCACTTCAAGTTACAGTGATCCAATGCCAGAGATCCTCTCCAAAGCAAAAGAAGGTGACAGCATTTATTTTGTTCAGGCAATGGATTCCTTCATTGCTTATAACCCGCAGATAGAACAGCAGACTCCTTTCCGCAAGGGTGACCAGCTGATCACAACCATCCGCGTGGTAAAAGTTTTTAAGAACGAGGAAGAAGCCAGGGCTGAATTCATGAAGGATAATGAAAAAGCCATGCAGGCCAATTACAAAAAAATTGAAGCCGCTGAAGCACAAAGCCTGGAAGCATTTAAAAAAGATACCGCTTCACAAAACCAGCTTGCCAAAGATTACAAATTGATCGAGGCCTATCTCCAGAAAAATAATATCCAGGCACAAAAAACAGACTGGGGTGTTTATATCCAGGTGCTTAACCCGGGCCAGGGACCCAAACCTGCAGTGGGCAAATTTGCCAGCGTGAATTATAAAGGAAGCCTGCTTTCAGGTGAAGTTTTTGATGCAGGTGTTTATCCTCTCCAGATAGGAACCGGTGGTTCCATCAAAGGTTTTGAAGAAGGTGTACGCCAGCTTGCGAAAGGTGGAAGGGCCAGGATCTTCATACCATCAGTACTGGGTTACGGTCCAATGGGCAGCGGTGACAAGATCAAGGCCAATGCCAACCTGATTTTTGACCTGGAGATCCTTGATATTTCCGACACTCCGCCTCAACAGGGTGCGCAGCCGGCAGATACTTCACACGCAGGCCATAACCATTGATTTTTATTTGAAATTATTTACGAACTTTGGTGCTCGTCCGGATAACGGGCGGGCATCATTTTTTTGATCCGTACATGGTCCCGTTTTTAGTCCAACCATCCTGTTAATTCCGGCGAGCCTATTTAAACACGTACTTATTCCTGTAATGAACAGGCCAACACCTGGAAAACGATATCAAAAAGAGCAGTTCTTCTGCTCTTTTTTATTAGGATAAGGCGGAAACAAGTTTCACTGCTTCTTTAGCTTCCTTCACATCATGTACCCTCAGGATAGAAGCCCCATTCATCAATGAAATGGTGTGCAGAACCGTGGTACCATTCAAGGCTTCAGCAGGAGTAATGCCTAAAGTTTTATATACGGTAGCCTTCCTTGACAGTCCAACCATGATGGGGCAGTCCAGGTTTTTGAACCAGGAAAGCTGTTGCAGGATTTTGAAATTATGCACGCTTGTTTTCGCAAATCCAAAACCCGGATCCACAATGATATCATTGATCCCCAACTGCACCAGGGAAGCGACCCGGAAGGATAAAAAATCAAAAACTTCAGTTACCACATCATTATACGCTGCCTGCTGCTGCATGGTTTGAGGTGTACCCTGCATGTGCATCAGCACATAAGGCAGTTTGAGCTTGGCTACTTCTGGTAACAAAGCTTCATCCATCGTACCCGCACTGACATCATTTACGATACTGATCCCGGCATCTGAAGTTTCCCGAACCACTTTAGCGTAAAAACTGTCAATGGATAGAAATTGTCCAGGGAATCTATTATGGATGGCATCCACCGCAGGCAAGACCCTTCTCAATTCTTCATCTGCATCCACCTTGCTGCTACCGGGCCGGGTGCTTTGCCCACCAATGTCCAGGATATCAGCTCCGTCAGCTATCATTTTTTCGGCACGTTGCAATACATCATCAATAGCTGCACGGCTGCCGGCATAGAATGAATCCGGCGTCATGTTAATGATACCCATCACCAGCGGCTGGTCAATTTCTAATAACCTTCCCTTACAATTCAAACTGTACATTAGGCCTTGTTTGCTATTTTTGAATGGATGAAGATAAACACTAACGAAGAATACGATGCGGTCCTGAAACAATGTGAAGATATCTTCCTGAAAAAGACGAAGGACTATGGTACAGCCTGGAGGGTGTTAAGAAATATTTCCATCATCGACCAGGTTTATATCAAGGCGCAACGCATCCGTACCATCCAGGAAAAAGGTGAACAAAAAGTAGGAAGGCTGGGTGACGATATCAGGAGTGAATTCATAGGCATCATCAATTATTCAATTATAGGCCTGGTTCAACTGCAGCTGACAGAAGATGATCCTGAAGAACTGGACCTCGCAACTGTTGAAAAACTTTATCACAAATATTTCCTTGAAGCCAAAGAACTGATGCAAAGCAAAAACCATGATTATGGGGAAGCATGGAGAAATATGACCCAGGAAAGTTTTGTTGACCTGATCCTGATGAAACTTCAGCGCATGCGGCAGATCGTTTCAAACAAAGGACAAACCCTCATCAGTGAAGGCCTCGATGCGAACTATTTTGACATGATCAATTATGCCGTATTTGCATTGATTCTTATGGGGGAAAACTACCAGTCATGAAAATTGTCCTGCGTATCATACAGATCTTAGTCGCCGTATTATTTATCATCTCCGGACTGGTGAAAGCCAATGACCCCCTGGGACTGAGTTACAAGATGGAAGAATTTTTCGAGATCTGGAATACAGGGCTTGCTTCAGGAAATTTTTTCGCCAAAGACGCACTTACAGCTTTATTTAATTTTTTCCACAGTTACTCTTTACCGCTCTCCATCACCATGATCACCATGGAGATCATGGCCGGAATTGCCCTGCTGGTAGGATGGAGGAAAAATTTTGTGCTCTGGCTTTTACTGGTTCTCATCCTGTTCTTTACTTTCCTTACCGGCTATGCGCTATTTTCTTTACATCCCGATGGCTCGCCAAAATTTACGAACTGCGGCTGTTTCGGCGACTGCCTGCCCATTACACCTAAAACATCTTTTACCAAAGACCTGGTACTGCTGGTGCTGATCATCATGTTGCTGTTTGGAAAAAAATACCTGTTGACTCTTTTTTCTCAAAGGACCAGGATGATCATCCTGGTTTCTTCACTGGCAGCCAGTCTTTTGTTGCAATGGTATGTACTCAATTATCTTCCGCTCGCTGATTGCCTTCCTTTCAAAAAAGGAAATAATATTTCCGAAAAGATGAAACAGCCTCCCGGTTCTTATGGCGACAGTACGGCGATCAGGTATGTTTATGAAAAGAATGGAAAAAGATATGAATGGGACTGGACAGAACTGCCTGCTGATTTTGAAACCTATACTTACATAGACCGAATAGATAAACTGGTAAGAAAAGGAAACGCGGAGCCCCCCATCAAAAATTTTTCTCTCACAGGCGGCGAAGTACTGGATTCGGCGAGTGGAGAAAAGACTAAGAATGATTCCACCCGTATCGTGCTGGAACAGCCTGTTGCCATCATTGGTTTCGGTCTTGGTAAAGCAGCAGAAACAGGCTGGCTGGAAGATTTCAGGGAGGTCATTCAAATCGCTTCGCAAAAAAATATTCCTGTGTATTTCGCCAGCAACGAGAGAGAAAGGTTCGTAAAATTCTTTAAAGAAAACGGGATTGCCGTGCAGGTATTCGCCCTTGACTTTACCAATATCCGTACAGCGGCAAGAACACAACCAGGATTTTATTTATTGCAGAAGGGAACCATAACCGGTAAATACAGCCACAGGCAGCTTGATGGTTTAAAACTTCAGATTCAAAAACTATAACTTCAGCCTGTGGTCAGGTATATACTTAAAAAAATCTTTTACGGTCTGCTGGTACTTGTTGGGGTAGTGGTACTGGTATTTATTTTATTCCAGGGATTTGGTGATCCCGCCCGCCTGGTGATGGGTCAATCAGGGGATGCGGCAACGCAGGCCAATATCAGAAAGGAACTATACCTTGACCAGCCTAAATGGAAACAGTTTCTTTTTTACCTTAATGATGTTTCGCCGCTGGCGGTACATTCATCAGAAGAAATCAGACAGAAAGAGCTCAAAGGTTTTTTTATAGGAGGTGATCATAAGCTGGCCCTGAAACTTCCTTACCTGCGCAAGTCCTACCAGACCAAAAAATCAGTCAGTGCTGTATTGATGGAAGCCCTGCCCGGCACTTTGATACTTGCGATCGCTGCCATGATGATCGCGGTAATGATCGGTATTCCCCTGGGTGTGCTGGCCGCTACAAAGCAGAATACCTGGGTGGATACGACGGCTGTATTTTCGAGTATCGTAGGTATTTCAGCGCCCTCGTTTTTTATGGGCATCATCATCGCTTATGTTTTTGGATTTGTATTGAGTGATTATACAGGACTTCATATCACGGGCAGCTGGTTTGATATAGATGAGAACGGGCATAAAAGGCTTACCATGCAGAACCTCATCCTGCCTGCCATCACCCTGGGTATCCGGCCTCTTGCCATTATTACACAATTAACCCGGAGTTCCATGCTGGATGTGCTGGACCAGGACTATATCCGCACGGCCTATGCAAAGGGTTTAAGTAAAAGATCAGTGATCTGGAAACATGGATTAAGAAATGCACTAAACCCGGTGGTTACTGCCATCACCGGCTGGTTTGCCGAATTGCTTGCAGGAGCTTTTTTTATCGAGTATATTTTTGGCTGGAAGGGTATAGGAAAGGTAACCGTGGATGCGCTTGAGAAACTGGATTTTCCTGTTGTGATGGGCTCAGTACTCATAACCGCGACCTTTTTCATTATCATTAATATTCTGGCCGACATTCTCTATGGAATTATTGATCCGCGGGTGCGGGTGCAATAATGGCTGAGCTGAAACTTTCATTTGACCGGCCCCTTTATAAATCCTAACTTTGGTGACAAGCCGCCAATAACGATTGCTCAACCTAAAAACCATTCTATGGAAAGAATAGCAGATGTATTGGCCCGAAAATATCCCCAGTTCAACACCGCAGTTCCCGACTGCCTGGTAAGCGATGCTTTGTACCAGATGTGTTCCGAGAACGTAGACTTCCTTATTGTGCTGGAAGATGATAAATTCCAGGGCCTGATCACCGATAATGATATCGCCAGCAAGATCCTTTTTGAGAACAGGCCGCTGAACAAGAT
>CBDUBK010000058.1:0-8459 GCA_965365375.1 uncultured bacterium
CTTAAAAGACCAGCACGCAGATTTTGCCAAAGCAAGTGCCATGGCTAAGTTATTTGCATCAAAAGTAGCTATGGATACAACGATAGAAGCCGTTCAGATCCATGGTGGTTATGGATATGTAAAAGAATACCATGTGGAACGGCTGATGCGTGATGCCAAGATCACCCAGATCTATGAAGGTACCAGCGAGGTGCAGCGCATAGTGATCAGCAGGTCAATCCTGAATAAGTAAGAAAGCAACTATTTCATATAATAAAGTCCTGCTGCGCCAGGACTTTTTAATTTTGGATATGGCAGTTTACACTCAACGATTCAATGAAATCAAAAAAGAACTGGATGAACAATCAGTAAGTCTTGTAGCAGTTTCCAAAATCAGGACCGTGCAGGAAATTAAAGCCTTATATGATCTGGGGCAGCGTGATTTTGGAGAAAATTATGTGCAGGAACTGGCTGAAAAACAAAAATTGCTTCCACAAGATATCAGGTGGCATTTTATCGGGCACCTTCAAAAGAATAAGATCAAATTCATTGCACCATTCGTGCATCTGGTACAGGGTGTTGACAGTTTCAAACTCCTCGAGGCCATAAATAAACAGGCAGGGAAAGAAAACCGGATAATCGGCTGCCTCCTGCAGGTGCATATAGCTCAGGAAGAAACCAAGTTTGGTTTTTCGCCTGCAGAACTTGAAGATTTGTTTAGCAACCAGGCAGCAAACCTCAGCAGCCTTGCGAATATCGAAATAAGGGGGTTGATGGGCATGGCTTCCTTTTCTGATGACCAGGAACTGGTGAGAAAGGAATTCAGGGGATTGAAGGATTTGTTTGATAAGCTTAAAGATCAGGTGCGCCAGGACCATTTTAATATTTTGTCCATGGGCATGAGCGCTGATTATAAGACCGCCGTCAGCGAAGGAAGTAATATGGTGAGGATCGGGAGCATATTGTTTGGGCAGAGACCATAGTCCATGGACTAGACCATGGTCCATGGACATTAAAAAAGATGCAGCATGCTGCATCTTTTTACTTTTCAGTAATCATCTGTGCGGATCATTTATTGGAGGAACCTATTTATCTGTAGGAGTTCCTTTGATCCAATATTGAATTTTCCTGAAATGATTTTTACCCATCACCACAAGGTTTTCATCTGTAGTTCTTGTAACATATAACAAGTAACAAATCACCGCGATCAACACTATAAAAAACCACATCGGAAACATAACTATTTATTTTCCTTATAAAAATCCAAAGACCGTTCCAATAAAACAGGAAGGGCCAAAATCAATTGAATTCTTTCAAATAAAATAAAAAACCCCCTCTAAAGGGGGCTTTGTGTAGAAAACTGTTGCATTCCTTCAACAATAAAGGGTCAATTATTTGAAAGTGCTTTTCATAACCCTGATCATACCACCTGCAGTCCATTCAGGAGATACGATCATGCGGCGCGCAGTGTATAATGGTTGGGTAGAATCTCTTGGTGTGGAAAGCTGGTAGGCCATTTTATATCCTCTTTTCTCAATTTCAGGAATTCCATCCTTACTCCAGATACCGAAAGGATAAGCAAAATGTTCGCATGGTTTGCCGGTAATTTCTTCCAGTTTCTTTTTAGTGCCTGCCAATTGTTGATCCCAATCATTCACTACTTTTTTCACACCTCTTTCTTCGATAGTGTTTTCTGCTTTATAGCGGTCCACCCTGTGATGATCCCAGGTATGACTGCCGATGATATGCCCGTCATCAGCCAGTTGTTTGATCTGGGCTGTGCTCATATAATTCGGCCTGTTGATTGAAATGGTCATGATATAGAACACGCCTTTGAAACCATATTTTTCCATTTCCGGCTTGGCAATGGTAAAATGTTCCAGGCTGGTATCATCGAAAGTGATCATTACCGGTTTGGCGGGAAGGGGCGTACCCTTCGTGAGGTATTCATAATACTGGTCGGGAGTAATGGAAGTATAGCCGCTGTCAGCCAGCGCTTTCATTTGTTCCTTGAACTGTGCAACTGTTACTTCATAACCCTTATTGGCCTTGCTGGCCATACGGATCTCACGGATATGATGGTAACAAAGGATCGGTACCTGCTTACGCGCCATGATCGTGGCTGCATCAGCAACCGGGACAGCTGTTTTAGGGGCCTGGGTAGTGGAATCCTGTTTTGCTTTTGAAGTGTCGGTTCCTGTTTCAGAGGTTGCCGGACTTGAGGCGTCGGAACAGGAAAATAAAATAACAGCTGCACTGAGCAGCGGGAAAAGGTTTTTCATACAATTGATCATGCTACAAATTTGCTCTCAGGAAATTGAATAATGAAATTTATTTCGGGGAAAGTTTTTATGTAAAAGAGGAAGATCCTTTCAATCCAGTTTTTCAAGCAGGTCATCCAGAAATCTTTCCTGCGCGGGATTGATCAGGTTCCTGGCCTTGTCCAGTGGGAACCATCCGGCTTTATCTACTTCCGGATAGGATTGCCATTTACCCGAACCCTGTGGCCATTCCATTTTATAAGTATTGGAAACAACTGCTTCAACATCCAAATCACCTTGCGCTGCCCAGGCAAATACCATCTTGCCACTTTTCTGGCGTACGGGTTCCAGTTCTATGAAAGGTCCTTTTACCACCTGCCCGGTCTCTTCAAGAAATTCTCTTCTGGCAGCATCGAGTGGCATCTCTTCATCTGTAAATTCTCCTTTGGGGATGGACCAGGCACCCTTATCCTTGTTTTTCCAAAAAGGACCACCAGGATGCACAAGCAATACTTCGAGTGGTTCGGGCTGGAGCCTGAAAAGAAGAATACCGGCACTTTTTCTCATAAGTGTATCAACAGTTTAGGGTTGAACCGGCTGGTCCTCCGGGCGGCTGGGATCGCCATCCACTTTATTTTTTCCTTTCTGGGTATGACTTACAAAATCTTCAAGGTCAGTTGGAGTTTCCTCCCCGGGAGCTTTATCATTGCCCTGGCGGCCATGACCTTTACCTGTCAGGTCATCAGGATTTTCCTGACTTTGCTGGTATTCTTTGCGCATGACAATTGTTTTCAATTCAGGTAACAATTTCATGCCATGGGACTACTCAGGAAAGTTCTTCAGCGATCAGTTGATTGAGCCGGGCTTCGTTGTCATAAACCCATTTTGGAAGTTCAAGTTCTACGATATGCCATTGCTCCTGTTGCTTCTGCATTTTAAACATGATCCTGTTGCCCCTGTCATCGGGCACATCAACATGGAATAAGGTATTATCATTACCGGGAAGTAACCTGAAATTAAATTCACGAACGCGGTCAGCAGTCTTAACGAGTTTGGTAAAATGAATATTACGGGCGAAAGTGAAATTCATGATGGGGGATTTGAATGCCTGCAACAGCAAGAGTTGTGCGTGATTTGCCTAATGAAATCATAATTAGTAGTTCAAAGTTAATAGTTCAAAGTTCAAAGCCGGTTTCGCCCACATGAGCCTTTAGTGAAAGTGGGTAGTCTGAAGTCTGTAGTCTGTAGTCAGTAGCCGGCTTTTCGACTGTCCGCTCGCTGCTGTACGCGTGTCGCCGAACTATAGCGGAGGCACAAGCTTCATCAGAGATGGGATAGTTCTGTCAATCCTTTAATGAAACTACTTACCGCCCTTGCCGCCTTTTCGGCTTTGCCTTTTTTCATGAATAATGAATAGAAAATCTTGGATCTTCCTCAGTATTGGTTCAGGATTTGTAATTAAGACCAAAGGCTAAAATTTAACGGAACCAAAGTTTTACAATCCGTAGTTTTGCAACGCTGATTCAAAAAGATAAATAGTTCAATCGTAATGGCAATACCTAAGTTCCCGGCTGTGCAGCAGTCCTTTCATATTGAGTTGAAAAACCGCATCAATGATTATTTCGAATCTACCGGAAAATCACTTGTAGGCAATAGCAAACTTTATACAAAAGCCATCATCCTCCTTACCGCCTTTATTTTTCTTTACATCCATCTTGTATTCTTTACACCTGGTACTGTATGGGCCATCCTTGAATGTGTTTTACTGGGTCTTGTAGTGGCCGGCATCGGTTTTAATATCATGCATGATGGCGCGCATGGAAGTTTCAGTAAATACAAATGGCTCAATAATGTGGCTGCCTCTTCCTTGAATGTGCTTGGTGGAAGTTCCTTTATGTGGAATATGAAACACAATGTGATTCACCATGCCTATACCAATATTGACGGGGTGGATGATGATATTGACATCCAGCCCTGGCTGCGTATGAGTACCACGCAGCCCAAACTGGCCATGCATAAATACCAGCATATTTATTTCTGGTTCCTTTATTCACTGCTTTATATTCTTTGGGTTTTTCTTCTTGACTACCAGAAATATTTCAAAGGACGCATTGGCCAGATGCCATTGAAGAAAATGACAGTTACTGATCATGTGATCTTCTGGAGCTTCAAACTATTTTACATCATCCTTTTTGTAGTAATTCCTATTTATACAGTAGGCTTCACAGCCTGGCTTGTAGGCTTCCTGGTATTTTCACTTTTAGCAGGTTTTGTGATCAGCATAGTTTTCCAGCTGGCACATACCGTTGAGCATACCCATTTTCCCATGCCGCACGAAGACACAGGGAAGCTGGATGATGAGTGGGCCATTCACCAATTGAAGACCACGGCGAATTTTGCGCCCAAGAATAAATTCATCAACTGGCTGGTAGGCGGTTTAAATTTCCAGATCGAACATCACCTCTTTCCCAAAATATCCCATATACATTATACCGAGATCAGGCGTATTGTAAAACAAGCCTGCGCTGAATATGGTATTGATTATATCGAGTATCCCAGGATGAGCCAGGCCATCGTATCACATGTGAATTTTCTGAAACAAATGGGGAGGGCATAAGCCAATAGCTAATGGCCATTGGCCATTGGCATTTTACACCTGACTTTAACTTTTATTACCTTACATTTTTAGCACTCATTCTCTTATCTTTGCACCGTTATTTTGAGCATCGCATTTGGTTAAGTGTACAATTAATCTGCTATTTTTTCCGCTGTTAGTTAGACCCTTTACTTTCTTGCCTCGTCTCAGATTTTTAATTTTTAATAAAGAAAGTAGTATGAACATTTACGTTTCCAATTTAAGCTTCAACGTGCAGGATGAAGACTTAAGAGAATTTTTTACAGAGTATGGCGAAGTTTCTTCAGCTAAAGTTATCACAGACAAATTCACAGGTAAAAGCCGTGGATTCGGTTTCGTAGAGATGCCCGACAACGAAGCAGCTCAGAAAGCGATTGCTGAACTGGATAATGGTACAGTTGAAGGCAGAACCATCCGTGTAATGGAAGCAAAGCCAAAAGAAGACAAACCTGCCCGTAGCGGCGGCTACAATGGTGGCGGCGGCGGTTATAACAAAAGCAGGTACTAAAAATATATGCCTTTGTGAGAAGAAGCTTCCCAAAATTGGGGAGCTTTTTTATTTGATCTACTCGAAGATTGCAGGCAGATACATGCAGCTTAAACTTGGCATCGTTTTTTACTTAATATTAAAAACCCAGGTATGTCTGAACATCAAAAAACGGACAAGCCGGTTCACAATGATCCGGCAGATGCTACCGGTAACAGGAATATTCCGCGTACAACGGAAAAATCCATTCCGGCCGAAGGAAGTTTCCGTGATGCTGAATCAACCTCATTGGCAGTTGAGAGCGGATCGGCATTAAAAGATCAGGAGGAGAATGCAACAGATCCGAACCATATGGATGGAAGCCCGGAGAAAGCTTAGGTTTTCTTTAAGAGGTACTAAAGCGGATGGTACGTTTATGATGCAAAGAAAGGAGTAGAATTAATTTGGAAAAAAGATAAGCCTGTACGAGCCGGAGTCTTGCAGCTTGCAGCTCCCATCGCCCAAACAAACCGTATGAACTACATCGACATCATCTTAATGCTCATTCTTGGATTGGCAGTCTGGGCAGGCTGGCGGAGAGGATTTATCATGGGTTCTGTTAACCTCCTGGTATGGATTGGCAGCCTTGTCGCAGGTTTCTTATTCTATCCATACCTCGTTCAATTATTCCAGGTCTATTTGCCTGGCCTGGGCGTATGGAATACCCCATTATCTTTTATCATCACGATCATTCTTGCACGCATCATACTAGCTTTTATTTTTAATAGCTTTCTCAAACATACTCCTGAAACGGTACATGCGCATGGGGCCAACAGGTTCATGGGCATCATTCCCGGCGCCATTAATGGACTGATCTATGCAACTATCATTGCGGCTTTACTACTCAGCATGCCCTTGCGCAACGGGCTTTCAGAAAGAACAAAGGACAGCGCTATTGCCAACACCCTTGGGATGAATATCGGCTGGCTTGATGATAAACTTTCTCCCATTTTCAGTGAAGCCATAAAAAAATCTTTATCAGGTGCTGCCATCCAGCCGGAGTCTGATGAAACTGTTGACCTCAATTTCAGGGTGGAGAATGCCAAAGCTCGTCCAGACCTGGAAGCCCAAATGCTGACCCTGGTAAATATTGAAAGAATGAAACATGGGCTTAAACCAGTGCAGGCGGATAATGAATTAAGAGTAGTTGCCCGTGCTCATTCGCAGGATATGTTCGCACGCGGATATTTTTCACACTATACCCCGGAAGGCCGTGATCCTTTTGACCGGATGAAGTCGGCAGGCGTTAAATACCTGGCAGCAGGAGAGAACCTTGCTCTTGGCCAAACCTTAAAGATCTGCCATGAGGGACTGATGAACTCACCCGGTCACCGCGCCAACATTTTGAATCCATCTTATGGACGGCTTGGTATCGGTATACTTGATGGCGGAACCTATGGCCTGATGATTTCCCAGGAGTTTCGTAATTAAGATTGGTCTTCCCGCGGATGGTTATATGCTAATGGCCATTGGCCTTTAACCTTTCATCAGGTACTGAATCACTGCCAGCCTTACATCATTCATCGGGTGGTTTTTTTCCGAAGGGAGTTCATGTATTTTTTTGATCCCGGGATTTTTGGGGTTAAGGTATTCGAGATTTGCTTCCTTACCTGTCAGGAGAAAATCGGAAAACGCAACATGATAAATTCTTTCCGGATCTATGGCTTCGTTCTTCAACATCCACACACCTGAAAGATCCAGCTTCAGGGTTTCATTATAAATCAGGAAGCCCCCGTTGCCTACGTTTTTTTTGCCCTGCTCCAGCACTTTCACAAGCAAGGCACCCGTAATCTCTACTTCCCTGATGGCACCTCCAAAAGGAAGGGTCCTGATAATATCATATTCTGTTACCGGCATTTGCAACACATCATCCACACGGATCGATCCAGAATTGAGAATGGCAACATCAGCCAAAGGCGCTGCCGCTGCCATGGAATTGGTAATGAGTTTGCCCAGGTTGGTGGGCTGGCTGCGGATCACAAGTTCCCTGCCGTCGAGAGGTTCACCTGTTTGTACAATTACCCTGTTCGCGGAAAATCCGAGGGATGCATAATTGTCTTCAGCAATCTTTGACCATTTTTTCACTACCACGCTGGTTGCGCTGTCAAGGGCTACACGGCTGTCAAGCACTTCCAGTGATGGAATCACTTCAATCTTTTTGGTCCTGTTTCTTTTTTTATGAATCTGCAGTTTAACGATATATGCTGACTTGGCATTCGCCATTGCCTTGGTGATATAAATTTTCCCAACCTTTTTGATCCGCTGGTCATGTTCGTGTCCGCCCATGATCAGGGCAAGGCCTGGAATTTCTTTAGCCAGCATTTCATCTTCCCACATATTCTGGTGGGTTATGGCTACCACGGCATCAACAGAATCCTTTAACTGGTTGTAGCTGGCTTTTGCTGCAACCAATGCATCCACATAATAAACATAATCGGCACGGTTAAAAGGCAGGCAGATACCAATGAAGCCGATTTTCGCCCGTGTACCATCCGCATCTTCCACATCTATGACAATGGTGCGGGGAATCTCTTCTCCGTTTTTTCTCCTGAAGGGACGGATGCTGTCCCGGATCTTATGAAAGCTATTGGAAGCCACCCACCGGAATTTGGATTCATCGATCCTGTCCAGCAGTTCCTGTTCCCTGATATCAAATTCATGGTTGCCAAAGCAGGCAAAGTCAGTACCGGCCACATTGAGCGCATCGATCATCTGCCGTCCTCTTATGGCTTTACCATCAAATTGCAGGCTGTTATATACCGAGGGACTCAGGAAATCACCCGCTATCACCAGGAAACTATTGGGATTCTGCTTTACATATTGCTTTTTGATGGTGGCAACACGGGCAACACCCCCTTCACGGCCACCGGAAAGCGGAGCGATCTCATACACATCATTAACCTGTACAAAATTGACCTCGATAATACCATCATCCTTTTTACCGTTGATATTACGGGTAGGATTACAGCCACTGAAAAGGAATACAATAATGTAGAGCCGGAAGAAAAATTTCATTAGAGTCTTTTGTAGCGTTCTTCTTTTGAACTTCTGCAAAAAT
>CBDUBK010000059.1:0-8450 GCA_965365375.1 uncultured bacterium
ACCCATTCATAATTTTTGGGTTTGAGGTTCATCGCCAGGTGGTTGTTCAGGAAATGAAAAGGGAAGGGTAGTACACGGCCTTCGCGCTGGTACTCCAGGTTAAGTGGTGCCGCTTCTCCAAAGGAAGTAAGGAGTGAATATCCGGGAAAAGCCCCCGGTGTTTTATCTACAAATCTTTTGGTAAGTTCAAATGGCTCTGATCCTTCATCACTGTCCAGTCCCAGAACAAAATTGGTTTGTACATATGGCACATGGCTGATCATCATATTTACATGCTCGGAGATCTGGTTCATTTTCTTTTCACCACCCATCTTCGAGGTCTTCGACTTGTTACCGAGTTCATACCATGACTCAACACCGGGCAGCAAAGCTTTAAAACCATTACGCTTTAAAACTTTCAGGTGGTCTTCCGTAAGGATGGAAAGACTGCTCTCAGCAATAAAGCGGAAACTGTTGGGAGGAATGGCAGAGGAAATAGCTTCCATATTTTCATCGAAACGTATACCAAAATTCGGGTCATGCCAGCCCACCAGTGGAACTTTAAACTGTGTCAGGAGGAATTTAAGATCTTCCTTCATTACTTCAAAATCCAGCGGCTGGTAGGGTACGGTTGAATCTATACAAAATGAACAGGTATAAGGACAACCTACACTTCCGATCATGGGCACCATTTTAAGGAATGGCGCTTTCTTCAGTGTGGGTTCCATGAATTTCCAACGTTCACGCACACCCGGAAGGTGGTGTGGCTGTTTACCGGAAGAAAGGTGTTTGCCGACAGGCTTCTGTGGAGAGCAGTCAGCAAGTACTTCACCAATCGTTGCCTGGTTGGTAAAGCCCAGTACATAATCAAAATATTTTACGGCATCTTCAGGATAACAGCGTGCATGCGGACCTCCAAGTACAGTAACCACACCCTGTTGCCTGAAATAATTACTCAATGCATAAGCAAGCAATCCTGCCTGTGTGAAGGAACTGATGAAAACCAGGTCTACTTCTTTGGGTAATTCTGTTGCAAGGTCTTCACGTCCCGTATAACAGATCATTTTCACCTCGTGTCCCTGTTGTTCACACCAGGTGGCTATTACCTGGGGCATAATACTCGCCAGGTTGGCATACATGATTTTTGCCCACAAAGTACTTGTTGGTCCCTTGCTAACGAGATCAATGACACCGATTTTCAATTTGGTCATAGTATGATTTTAATTACAGGGAGATTTGGCTGGATCCTGCCTGATGACTGAAAGTTATTGTTTTTTAAGGATGGAGTGAAATATATTCACGACATCAATATACTGCAATAACCATTGACTGCAATGATCAGGAAGAAATTGAAAGAGGTGTTTTAATACCACTGTTCAAAATATTCTTCAACTGTACAATGAAACGCCTGATGACAGTTTCACGCTGGTTGCTTTTTTTGAAATGGGCCTTGGTATCATGGTAGGCGCCTGATTCAAGTTGTTTAAGTGCATATAACAACTGGTTTTGTTCAGGGTCATTTCCATAGGAGCGGGCAATGGTAATGGCTTCATAAAACAACAGTTCCACTGCCAGGAAACTCGATTCACGGCTGCCAAGTACCAGTAATTTTTTGCGCATCTCTTCGAACCTTTCTTTATGCTCCAGTGAAAAAGCAACCATTATTATGAGTTTGTAGATTGAGGTGTTAATTGGAATCGTTGCCATATTCATGCAAAAGCCCTGCCATGCATCATCTCATGGTATGCCCTGATATGGCTGCATTAAACCTGGTGTTTTTAATAATGGCTTGCAGAAGGGTATTGGGAACTCAGGCAGCTTTTTCCTCTGCCAGGGGCATTTCAATAAATGCATCCTTCCTGCCCAGCGCTTTCATGACCTTGATATGTGAGGCAACAGCGCTGGTCATGGTATCATAACTATGGTAGGGAAGACCATATTGTTCACAATGTGCTTTTACAATATGACTGATTGCCGGGTAATGCACATGGCTTACTCTTGGAAAAAGATGGTGTTCTACCTGGTAATTCAGCCCGCCTACAAACCAGGTAATGATGGGATTGCGGGGAGCAAAATTAGCCGTGGTCCTGATTTCGTGTATAGCCCATTCCGACTCAATTACTCTTGCAGTGTCTCCAGCCACTTCGAATTCTGTTTTTTCCACCACGTGCGCCAGCTGGAATACGATCGCCAGGGTAAGTCCCATGGTCATGTTCACGATGAGGTATCCCACCAGCCAGGATTGCCAGCCTAATAAATACACAGGTAAAGCAATATAGAAAAAAGCGTAAGCGAATTTGCTGAACCAGAACATCAGGTGCTGTTTTGGTGTGAATTTCATATCCGTTACCACGATCTTCCTGGAAAAATATTTTACCAGGTCTGTAAGAAATACCCAGAGAATCGTACTGATGGAGTAAACCAGGAACATATAGATGAACTGGAACCGGTGTGCGGGTACCCATTTCTGCGAGGGGCAGTGACGCAGTACAGGGCTCTTCGCGATATCATCATCAATACCGTCAACATTGGTATAGGTATGGTGGATCACGTTATGTTTGATCTTCCAGATATGGGCATTACTTCCCAGGGCATTCATGGTTAATCCCAATAAATCATTGACCCATTTACGTGTGCTGAAGCTACCGTGGCAGGCATCGTGCATAATGTTGAAAGCAATGGAAACAAGGGTGAGGCCCATCACTACTGACAGTGCCACTCCAGCCCATGCAGAATAACTGCCCCAGAGAAAAAATGCATAGATGGCAAGGGCAAGCGGTATAAGAATGAAAGCTTTTGTATATAAATGAATATTGCCGGTCTTTTTGATATTCCCGGATTCGAAATACTGGTCGACTGATTTTTTCAAGGAAGAATAAAAGACCTGTCCTTTGTTGTTGAAGCTAAGTTTAGCCATAGAATATTGAGGTTGCCATTGACCAGAGCTCAGGAAATAATGAGGTGGGGCTCAATAAAGATAAGTAATGCACAGCGTTAACCGCTCGTTGTTTGTGAATTATTTGGCTGCTATGATATATGAATGAATTGATATACCTGGCATATGTGAGGTAACATTAATAACCGGTTTGTCAGTAAATGCAGGGCTCTAATGATGCAAGGAGTCTCTACAGCACCTTTAGTCCTTACTTCTTCTTTTTGCCTGCTTTTTTGTCAACCACTGCTTTTCTTTTAATCCATCCGGGTATGGGTTCAGGATAAATCATTACAGCTTTTTGCCCAGCAGGTGTAAGGGTTTTGAGTAAAGCCCTGCTGGCCATTTCAAGTTTTTTATTGTGGAGCAGCTTATTACTTTTCTCATCGTAATGATCGGTAAACACTTGAATTGCCTTATTGATGACCTTAAGTTCCTTTTCCGGTTTTTTAGCTTTGCGGTACAGTATCATCAGCCTGTTATAGGGAAATATCTCAAGCGGTTCCTGCTTAATGGCAGCTTCATACAATTCCATCGCTTTCTCAGGATCCTCGCCAGCTTCTGCCTCCTTAGCATCTTCTATATATTCCGTAAAATGTTTTGCTTTGTGCATACCCCGGTTGGTATGTAGTAAATCTATGCCATAATAAGCTGAACACTTACAATATCTTCCCTGCTATTCACACTGGAATGGAATACCTCGCAGCTTTCTGCTATTGGCTCATAGCTTTCTGGCATCATTCTTTCGCGACATTTAAAAAGCAAAGAAATGGACAAGAACGAGCAGCCTCAACCTATACCAGCCCATGGCGGACTTGGTAGATCACTTCTGAATGAGCAGCAGCCCTCATCAGACATCAGCAGCATGGACCGGCAGGAAGGCAATATGGATCACGGTGAAACTGGCGGTGGTCACTCTGGAGATGAAGAGGATGAAAAAGAATAATTCTTTAGGAAATACTGGCTCTATAAATAAACCAGACATTCAGCAGGAGGTATACGATCAACAGGATTTGTGCTACCGTCATATCGAACCTTTTTGCTTTTTTGAGTTCATTCCTCTTTACCAGCACCAGTGAATATGCTGTTGCCGTAATGATCACAAATATGGAAGCAAGTGTGAGCCCGTGCAATGTATCTACCAGGGTGAAAGTGGATGATTCAGGAAGTGCAGAGTCAATGATATATTTATTTCCGATAACCGCAAACAACGAACCCACACTCAGGCCAAACCTGGAATCCATGCCATCTGCATGGATATAAAAACACACATAAGCGATCAGGAAGGCCAGGTACATTCCCAGGAACATTTTCCAGAATAACCCGCTTGCATCTCTTTTGATGCTTAGTCTTAACCTGAACGTGCCATATTCCGTTCTGGGCTTTTCCAGGCTCAGGTCACCAAAGCCGGTCTCGTAAAACTTGGTACCTGTTGTGATGATACAACTGTCGATCGACCATCCTCTCAAAGTGAACCTCGGATCAAAATGTTCGCCAATGGTATCCGCCACAAATACCAGTTTGCGTGCATCAAACTGGGAGTTTTCTATGGAAAAGCGCATGGTTTGCCGGTCAAAAGGAAAATTACTGATCCTCCAGCTGTCCTTCATCACACATTGCAGTTTCATTTGCATATAGATCTTATCGCCGCTGGAATCTATTGTTGAAAAGGATTTTTCAACCGATTTGGCCTGGGGTACTTCCAGGTTGTCAAGAAAATTAAAATCCTTGTTCTTGTACCTCAGCCAGAGCCAGAGGTTCAATGCATATTCTTTCTGTTTGAAATCTATATCGTGTATGCTGGTAATATAAATTCCCACACTCACGGTATCAGGATCTTCCTGTGCATTTACCTGCTGGAGATAAAGAAAGAGGGAGAACAGGACAATCAGTTTTTTCATTTTGGGTATGGATGATAATTAAAAATCAGGCAGAAATTCCCTGTCCGGTACTGAAGGTTATAATAATCGAAAGCAGATAAAAGGCCATACCTATCAGGGTTACAATACCCACATACCTGAAACATATTTTCAGGTTTTGGAATGCGGTATTAAGTTGTTCCTGGCTATTTGAATGGAGGGCAGCCTGTGACTGGTTGGCGAACCTCAGTAAATAAAGGAAGGGAATGAACCAGACCACGGCAATAATAATATACATGATGATCATACCGATTCCCAATGCTGAAGTGAGGCTCCTGTTGGATTTGAACCCGTCTTCAAACTGTTGGTCCATCCTGTTACTGAGGGTCATCGACACATAAATCCCTGCCAGTACCAGCAGCGCAACCGAGATCATTCCTACAATCGCAAGAAACCTCGCCCATCTGGATGCTTCATTCAAATGAGATTTCGTAACCTGGTCTATAGAAAGAGAAAACAGGGGTGGTGAAGATTCCATGCAGGTTGAGATTTGGCATCCAAGTTAATATCCGGAATGAAGAAATTGAAGTGCCGGGGAAAAAATCCATGTTCTGGCTGGAAAGAAGAGGATAAAATTTTAGTAATTTAAAAGGAACAATTAACCAAAACCATATTTTATGTCAGCAAAAAACGCGGCTCTTGCCATTGGTCTCGTATTCCTGGCTGTTGGCCTGCTGGGATATGTTGATAATCCTATTATAGGACTTTCACCGGGTGCATTATTTCACGCGGACAGTGTACACAATATGGTACACCTCATCAGTGGTGCACTTTTCCTCCTGGTGGCATTGGCTGCACCTGGTTTCGCAAAAACGCTGATGATCATTTTCGGCCTGGTATACCTATTGATCGGCATTGCAGGACTGGTAAATACAAAAGAAGATGGAATGGGAGAGGTGTTGGGTTTTCTTCACGTTAATGAAAATGACAATTACCTGCATATAGGGCTGGGTCTCCTGATTGCTTTTACGGGTATGCTTACCCGGGGATCATACCCTACCGTTACCCGGTAGCTTTCTTGTTGTATTGTCTTTTTCTTTTCTAAGGGGATATACCTATGTCAAAATCCTCCTGGAAATCTTATGACTGTATTATTATAATCGGATCAACAAGCAGGTTCAACCGAAATAATTTTCTCATTACTTTTGTGCCGCCTCATCAATTTTTTGACACAAACTGAATATGCCATCAACAGACAGGCTTATTTTAATTGCCGACGACGACCAGGAGGATCTTGAATTGCTTGAAGAAGCGATAAGAACTACTGAACCGCATGCCACCCTGAAATCTGTATTGAACGGACGTCTTGCTGTTGAATTCCTGGAACAGACCCGGGATGAGGAACTTCCCTGCCTGATCATCCTTGATTACAATATGCCAGAGATGAATGGAGCCAATGTACTTGAAAGAATCTGTTCACAACCCAGGTTTGATCATATTCCAAAGGTGGTGTGGAGTACATCCAGCAACAATGCTTACGTTAAGGAATGTATGGATAAAGGAGCAACTGCATATTTTGTAAAGCCTGCAAGCCACCGCCAGCTGGAAGATTTAGCCCGGGAAATGCTGGGCTTCTGTAAATAGATTCATGCAGGTAAATAAATTTCAAACCTGGCCCCCTGGTTCTCTTTTCCTGTTGCCATGATAGTGCCGTGATGGTTCTGTGCAATTTTTTTGCAAAGCGCCAGGCCAACTCCTGTTCCTGAATACTGTACATGTCCCAACCGCTGGAACAATTCAAATATCTTATCAGAGTATTCCGGATCAAAACCAATCCCGTTATCAGTAATGGATACCTGGTGATATTGCTGGTCGGGCAATAACCCGGGAATATCTCCACCTGTAATCTGTGTTGCATGTATTTCAATAACAGGGTCGCGGTCCGGGTGCTGGTATTTCAGTGAGTTTGAAATAATATTATCAAAAACCTGCCGGAGCTGGAAAGTAATCCCTTTAACTACAGGTAAAGCTTCGTGCCTAACAACTGCGTTCTTTTCTTCTATAACATCCCTGTAAGCCATGATGATTTCATCAAGTATTTCACCCAGGTCTACTTCCTCTGTATTGTGAGTATCAGAAGAGGCTTTGGAGTATTCAAGCAGGTCATTGATCAGCCTTTCCATGCGCCTGGCGGCATTGATGGAGCGGTTGAGATATTCTTTTTCTTTGGTGGGAAGAAGGTCTGCAGAAGTTTCCAGCAGGTGGTTGTTGTAAAACATGATCTTGCGGAGCGGCTCTTTCATATCATGCGAAGCCGCATATGCAAATTGCTCCAGTTGTTCATTCTGGAATTTGAGCTGGTTGGTATAATCACGTAATTTATCTTCCGCGATCTTTCTTTCCGTGAGGTCCCTGGTTACTTTGGAAAACCCGATGATTTCGTTTTGTTGCCCATGCAGTGCGGTCAGCACGATACTACCCCAGAACCTGGTGCCATCAGCACGAAGTCTCCAGCCTTCGTGGATGGCTTTCCCGTTATTTCTTGCTTCGTTGATCAGTTTTATCGGGAGCCCTGAAGCCCGGTCATGGGGCAGGTAAAACACCTGGAAACTTTTTCCTAAGATTTCCTGTTCCTTATAACCCTTGATCTTTTCGGCACCTTTGTTCCAGTTCTGTATAAAACCATTTTCGTCCAGCAGGATGATCGCATAATCTTCTACTTCTTCTACCATTTTATGGTAGCGTTCCTCGCTCTTTTTTAATTCCTCATTTTTAATTTTGAGGTCAACTGTTTTAGCTTCAATAATTTTTTCGAAGGAGGATGCAAGGTCCCTGTATTTTTTTTCGCTTTCAGCTAATTCCCTGCTTTTTTGTTTCAGGTGTGTAATATCCAGCAACATATTGGCAGCGCCTACCAGGTTGCCTAGCTTATCGAAAATAGGCTGGGGATGCGCTAAAACGTTTTTTTCCTCACCACCAGGTAAGAGGTAAATGAGTTCTTCCCCGGTAATGGCCTTTCCTTCCCGCAGGCACCGCGCCATGGGAGAATCTTGGCGATCAAGGAAAGAACCGTCAGCTCTTTTGATTTTGTAAGCACCAGTCCAGCGATCCACTCCATCTTCAGGTTCACGTCCCCAGAGTAGGGTAGCCTGTTTGTTATACCTCACGATTTTACCTTCCAGGTCACAAACATAAAACCCTACAGGCATCTGCTCAACCAGGTCGAGACCGTTGAGCTGTTCGGGCGTAAGCATGTCAATAGGAACAAGGAGTTCCCTGTCAGGATTCGTTTCTTTGTTCATTCTTGTTCAACCTGGTTAAGGTATTTAAAGTTAATTTTTATCTGTTGAAACAGTCATTAAACTTTATGGAGAATTCCTTTTAACAGTAATGGCCAAATTAAAAAACGGGCCGGCTGCCGAATCACCTACCTTTACCAACTGGTATCATGCCCTTTTTGGATACTATACCCTCGTTGATTAAAATCGAATTATGCATATACAAATCTCAAATTTCAGTAACACCCTTACCAACGAAAGTCTTAAAGAACTGTTTGCTCCTTATGGAGAAGTAGAATCTGCGGAAGTTTCAATGGATGCTTTTACAGGCAGTTCCAGGGGCTTTGGTTTCGTAGAAATGCCCGACGATGATGCGGCGCAAAAAGCAATTACAGCTCTTCA
>CBDUBK010000060.1:0-8442 GCA_965365375.1 uncultured bacterium
CGCTACCGCATTGATCCTGGTATTAAAAATATCAAAGGAATTTCCCTGCCTGATCCTGGCAATATTGCCAGTTACCTGCAGTCCGCTGTCTGAAGTATTCGCACGAAGATTCAGGTTGCTGATCTCATTTCCATTGAACAACAGGTAAGGTGTATTAACTACAGCATTCATACCACTGTCAGAAGAAAGACTGCCTTCCGCATGAATAGTTTCCATGGTGGTAAGCCCCGGAACAAATGACGACATGATGGGTGAATAAACGATGTCGGCCCTGAAAGTAAAATCATATGGTTGCAGTGCTGTACGTTGTGCGGGTGGTGTTACGGAAAAATAAGGTTGGATGGTATTCTGGATAATACTTCCAAGTTCTGATATGCGGTACTTTCCGCTGATATCGGCATTGGCTACATCGCTTCTCAGGCTGATGTAATTGCCTGCGGCATTGCTGCCTGCGAGTAATTGGATACTGTCCAGCGGCAACCTGTCTTTACCTGATACAAGGAGCGCTTTAGTGATTAGAACATCGGCATCCATATTATCAGCTGTGATATTGGAAACCGTTCCATCAATTTTACCACGGAACACCATATCATCAGGAGTAAAATTCAATGGCATTGTCTTGATGCTGTCAATCATTCCATTGATCTTGAAGGAAGGACTTCCTGAAAAATTACCGCTGGCTATGATATTGAGGTCGGCATTAGGATCATTCACATCCGCTTTGATATCAAACACAGTTTTGTTCAGCGAGCCATTCATTTTGATGTTCCTGTACTGGTACCGGTTGAATCCAAAGCTGCCTACGTTAGCAGTAAATTTTGTATTGATGGCATCGGGTGTAAGTCCTTTGCCGTTGAAGTTGAACTGGCCGGTAACAGTTCCAAACTGCTCTGGCTGGCGCATGATACTTCCCAGCCTTAAACCACTGGTACGCACATTTGCATTATAGGTGGTTGCTGCCGGATTCACCAGGTTGCTGAATTGTCCGTTCACCTGTATGGCACCTGCGGAAGAATTCACTGCAAGATTGGTTTGAAGTCTTCCTGTATTACCCGAAACAGTTCCCCTGATATCAAATTCTTCCGGGAGGTTGATCTGTGCTGTTGACAAACGCTGGCCGGTAAACAGGGCAATATCTGTTTGTGAAGTATGAAAGCGGTTGATCACAAAATCTCCACCCGCACTTTCGGGTTTCATGAGATTGGTGAGTGTTCCTTCAGCGTCAATCTGTGTATTACGGAGTCCGTCAAACTTCAGGCTTTCCAGGTTAAGATTATTGAGCGTGCCGTTACCAACAAGATGCAGGTACCAGATATCATTGGGATTGGCAAGTGCAGGGTTGGATCTTAACTGTGGAGCAAAAGCCAGGATGTCTTTTACCTGAAGCCTGCTGTTTACAATTTCGATATCCATTTCAGCCGATGCAAAATCCTCCGCCAGCGCTTCATAAGAAGCATAATGCATCATGGCATTACGCTGGATCTCGCTGCCGGGTGTTTTGATATAAAGATCTTTGAGATAAGTCTGAGTATTGGCATATAAAAGCTCACCCTGAAGTGCATCGAGTTCAAAACCATTTTTTTCCCTGAAGGATCCCCGGGTGATCTTTCCACCTAAAGAATCTTCATTCATTACAAAATTATCTACATGCAGTGTGAGGCTGTCGCCCAGAAGGTGACCGAAGTCAATACCGTAATTCTGCCGCGGAAGGTTGTCATTGTCAAAAGCAATACGGTTATTATCGAGTAAGATCTTATCAACTTTTACATTCCATCCTGCCTGTTTCTGTGCTTCCACCTCCTGTGTCACTTCTTTTACGATCAGGTCTGCGGTTTCTTTTTTACCAAGCCGGATACTGACCTTTGAATTGTTCAGTAAGAGCTGGTCCAGGTGAACCGTGTTAGTTTTGAGGTCCATCAACTTTTCATCGGTTTTGAGCTGGCCAATACTCACATTGGTATAAAAAGCTGAAACATCATTATCATACTGAACATTGATCCTGCTAAGATCAATGCTGCCGAGACTTAATTTCATTGTTAATGGCTCAATAGCTTCCTTCAGGTCTTCCTGCGGAGAATCAGGAGTCATCAGTGGCTTCACCTGCTTGATGTTTGCCCTCACATTCCTTGCGATAATACTGGGTATATCAAAATGCTGGGTATATGGGTCAAGAGTATCGATAGTGGCAGACAGGTTGCCGATATGGGCATTCATGTCACTGCCGGTTACCACATCTTTGTATACCAGGTTGATATTATCCAGGCTGAGATCACTGATGGCAAATTTAAGCGGTGCTGATTGTGTTGTGTCGGCCGAAGGTGGTGCGGTGAAAGCATCTGCTATGAACTGGAAATTGAAGACGGTATCAGGGAGGGTTCGTTTGATCCTCGCCGTGATATTTTTCATTTCAAGGTCTTTAACCAGTATTTCACCAGAGATCAGCTTGAGCAGGTTTAGATTGGCACTGATTGTACCTCCGGAAAGGAGCGTATCCTTTGCCAGGTCTTCCACGTACACATCTGTAAGGCTGATATCACCTGAAAGGCCAAAGGCAATGCGTCCCACTTCCACGCGGGTCTTGAGCTTGTTTTCGAGGTAATTCTCCACCTTGCCGGTCATAAAACGCTGAACCGGCGGAGTGAGCACCAGTAAAAAAATGACAAATACAAAAAGCAACAGGAACAAAATGGTCTTTAATAAGATCCTGGCAATTTTCCTGGGATAGTTAACCGGTTTTTTTTCTTTATCCATTTTATGGGGGGATGGGCTGTAAAATGGTTACAAATCACAGGCCCATCAATCATTTACTGCAATAGCAGGGATAAAGCTTTAAAACCCCTCATGTACCAACAAATCAAGGGAAAAGGAGGCGGGGTTGTAGAAGATATTCTACATCACCTGAATCTAAAAAGGCAGCTGAATTTTCAACTGCCTTTTCTTTAATAAATCAACTCTGTTTCCCGGATGGCCCCGACAACCGCACCCTGGCGGTTACCTGTCAGTTTGGACACAAGCTCTTCACACACCTGGTTGGGATTATAAGAGTTGAACTCATCGCAGAGTTTCTTAACGTTTTCAGCGTACACGGGATCTTTCATAATTGTTTCTACTGCTGATCTCAACTGTGAGGGTTTAGGCAATTCGGTTTTGAGATTCACACCAAGTTTAAAATAGCCGATCCTGGCATTGATCTCATTTTTTCCTTCATGCACACCTGCTGCTACCATGGGCAGCTGGTTTTTGATGGATAGGAGTACGCCGCCATAGCCCCCATTGGTGATGTAAACATCAGCATAAGGCATTACATCATTGAAAGGGATAAAGTCTTCGATGATAAAATTAGGCGCCTGGTATTTTTCGCGGAGTTCAGCTGTCATCGATCCGCCTGTTGTTACAATCACGAGATAATCAGTATTATTAAATGCTTCAAGGGTAGGTATGATCAGTTTCTCTACATCTTTTTCAACTGTGCCCTGTGTTACCAGTATCACTTTTTCATATTTTCCCAGCCTCGGATCATACCATGCCGCTGCCTGCTGTTTTTTGGAGTAGGGAAGAAGTGGACCTGCAAAATGAATATGAGAACTCATGTCCGACCTTTTGTATTCAAAGCCTGGTGTACCGCTTTGCAGTACAGCTGTTGATTTTTGAATGATCACATCAAATATTCCCGCACCGTTAGTGCTGATGCCGTGTTTGGCCAGTGTCTGCTTCATTACTTTATTTGGTCCTGCAAAAAGTAATTTACCAGCTACAAATCTCAGGAGGTTTTGTTTGATCCTGCCAACAAAATTATTTGAAGGTGTCATACCTAAGCCGGGAGGTGGAAGGTCCTTTGAAGTTTCAGGGTTAGGAATAATATTGACTGCGATTACAGGTATGTTCATTTTCTCCTGCACATAGGGAATGCCCCCGAAGGTGACATCAGCGATCATGATCTCAAAAGGAAAGGACTGGTAGATATCCGCAATGTCTTCATAATATTCAGGGCTACGTAAAATGAAAACATTAATCATGTCGTGTTTCAGTTTGGCAACCTGGCCTTTGATTTTTTCTCTTTCAGGAAACAGGGCTTCCATATCTCCCGCAGTAGCTGCAACATCGAGTGCCTTGTTCATTCCATAAAACGTTATTCCAAGCCTGGAGATCTTTTCCCTGTAAACAGGAGAGGTGTACCAGCGCACATCACATCCTTTTTCTTTCAGGTGCGCAGCGAGGCCGGTCAGCGGATTAAAATGTCCGTCTGCCGGCACATTCGCGAAGAGCACCCTGGTTCCGGGTTTTACAGATGTTTTATTCAAAAGGGTATTAAGGGAATTGTTCATAAAAAAACTTGTATGGTTAAGAATGATGCTGCTAAAGTAAAAATGCATCATGCCCGTGTCAATTCATGGCTGAATGAAACGGGTGTTTTATAACATGAATTGAAACAGGATTTTTTCTTTACAGTTAATGCGATGCAAACTCCAGTTCATGCAACCTCTCATTGACCTGGCTTCAATCAGAAAATAGATTTGTAGTATGAACCATTTCGAAACCAAACAGCATCCATCATGCCTGCAGGCCGGCTGTATTTCCTGTAAGGGATGCCAGGCGCAGCTGCGCGAGGAAAAAGGCTGGGGTGGTGACAACAGCCGCCCCATACAGTTGTATGCCGCGGAAGCTGAAACCTATTATTTCTATTTCAGATTCAGTGAACGTTATGGAAAATAATAAAAGATTCGCAAGGCAGTTCCTGCTGGCATATTATGTCATAGTGATGGCAAGAAAAAATTTCATGGTCATCACTATGCTTTTGTTATTGTTCATTGCTGCCTGGTTGTTGCCATTGGTTTTCAGAAACGCAGAAGTTGTATTTCCCGCCCGGCAAGGTTCATCACTTAACCCGTTTTTTCCATCACTACTTTTTAACTGAAATGAAACGTTCGATCATACTTGTGTTATGTTTTCTTCAATTCCGTGCCGGCCAGGTATCTGGACAATTCAATGAGCTGGCACTAACCCGCACAAGTTTCCCGGTTATGGATTCTATCAACGTGGCAATGAATGCGAACATCGTACGTTCACCTCTTGCCGAACTTCAATCCATGGTTTTACATAAGGCTGCCGGCCGGGTCACACTTGGATATACCACGGGCAACAGGCCGGTTGAAGCCTGGTATTTCCCGGGACAGGCCAATGAAAGAGCCCTGGTGATTGGAGGAATGCATGGTTCTGAATTATCTTCTGTTGAAGTTGCACTAACGCTTATAGAAAACCTTCAGAAAGGTGAACAACCTTATTATGACGTGATCGTTGTTCCGCTTTTATTTCCTGATAATGCAGTCCGTGCAAAAGCACCCGGCGCCGGACAGGTAGTTAACAAGGGCAGGTATACTTCCGCTGAACATGCCGATCCTAACAGGCAAATGCCTACGTTGGGTAAAGCCTATGACCCGCTCGTGCCTTATGATCATGCAGGAAGGTTAATTGAAAAAGAAAACCAGTACCTGCTACAATTGATCCAGACTTACCAGCCCACCCGCATTGCCAATATTCATGCGATCCGTGATGTCAGCAAGGCTGGGATTTTCGCAGACCCGCGGACTGATTGCCAAGGTCTCGCGTTAGGGTTCGAGGCGGACAGCAGTCTCGCGGTTTCCATGGCAGGTTATATACAGGATAACGGAGGTATGGTGCCAGGGAATACATTGAAGGAAGAACCCACGGCGCTTTATCATTGTGATCCGCGTACGGCTTCACCCGGTGTCTTTCAAAAAAGAAATTTGCACGGCTCCAAGCTCCCTGCAAACAGGGGATATGGAGTGTCTCTGGGTGGCTGGGCCACAACAGCTGTATGTGATGGTGATAAATCAAGGAATGCCATCATGCTTTTTACTGTTGAATTTCCAGGTTATAAATCTGCATCACAGATAGTGCCCGGTAATGAATTGCAACAGCATCATAAGAATGTGCGGCTATATGCTGATGCGATCTTAAATATCTTTTTAAATAACTAAACTTAGAATCAAGATAAGCTTTTCATATACGGAACAACAACTTACCGTCTTCCCGCTTTCCCGGCTATTCTCATTGACAAACAAAATAAGGCCGGGAAGACGGGAAGACGGTAAGTAATTGATAGAGAAAATATGGTTGTTTTACAAGCTAAAAGCTAAAAGTTATAATCTAAAATCTAAAAGCTAATGGCCAATGGCTATTGGCCTCTTCTCAATTCCTGACTCTCTTCCCCAGGTATTCCGGCAGCAGTTTCCCAATGATATCATTCCAGCCAGCTTCGAAATTTTTCTTCGCAAAATCAGGATTATCAGGAAAAGTTTCCAGCCCTTCATGCGTAAGCCTTAACCTGGTCTGGTTACCTTCTTCAAACAATTCAAAGATCACGTGTGAACTGCCTTCATAACCCTGGTAATCCCATGTATAACTGAGTTTCTTCAATGGAATCACTTCTGTTACGCGGCAGAGATGTACATAGGTATTTTGTTCCGTGCCACCTTCAAAACTAAAACTGAACCCAGGCACCGCTTTGAAATCAGCAAGGTCAAAATACCACTCCTTCATTTCGTTTTTATCGGAGATGGCCTTCCAAACCATTTCAATGGGAGCATCATAGATTCGTTCGATTACAAATGGTTCATTTTTCATTTTTTTTATTTTTTCGGTGAAGACTCACCTGTTTTACCAGGTGTTTATCGAGTGCATCGAGTTTGGCTGTCCAGAAATCCCGGTACTGTTCCACCCAGCCGGAAACCTTTTTCAATTCTCCCAGGTTCGCGCTGCAGAACCTTTCCCTTCCCTTTTGTTGTATCACTACCAGCCCGCATTCTTCCAGTATTTTGATGTGTTTGGAAATGGCAGGCCGGCTGATCGCGAAATTTTCAGCAACGGTATTAAGGTTGAGAGGTTGCAAGGCTACCATGTCTATTATAGATCTCCGGGTTGGATCGGCAATAGCCTGGAAAACATCTCTGCGCATATCCAAAAATATGTAACCTTTTGGTTACAGAAAAAATTTGTGCAAAAAAAATGTCTCCAGGGAGACATTTGATAAGATCATCTGATGATATGGATGTAATGCTTCAGCGGCAGTTGCAGGGGCATGAGCTGCTAGTGATGCCTTCTGTATTATTTGATGGCTGGTTACTGCTGTTGAAAGCCAGTATTCCACTGAGGGCAATCGATAAAATTACTGCCAGTATGATCATTGCATTTTTCATATCCTTCATTTAAGCAACCATTAATCCCTCGCTGAGGCCCCGCGTTATTTTGCGCAAGCGTTGTTCGGACAATTCCTGTTTAGCTTTCTGCATCATTGTATGGAACACTACTGGAGGCATCCCGGCTTCGATGGCTTTCAGCCAGGTAGCCGCTTCATTGTTATTGATGCCGCGCAGCATCCAGGTTGCATAAAAGTCCTGCATCCAGGGGGGTGTGCTCTCACTGATCCTGGTGCTGATCATACGGATCTCATGATCCTGTAGATAACGCCAGAGAATTTTGTTGATGATATCTTCTTCTTTGGCCATGTGTTGCAGATTGAAGATGACAAAGGCTTCAAAACCGGAAACGAGTATCCTGCCTGCCATCAATAATTCCAGTGGGGAATGTGCTTTTTCAAGTTTGGTGATCGCATCCTGCAATTGCCTGCCCAGTTCTTCATCTTTCCTGTGCTCATCTTCAAAGCTTGCGGCCACAGAAGGTTCAAAGGGCATGATCACAGGGAGAATATAATTATCCTCCTTGTGTGCATGGCCTTCAAAAAGCATGATGACCTCTTTTACCCTGTTGAGCGCTCCCTCTGCTTCGTCTTCCACGGTAAAGTCAGTCTGCTGCAGCTGAACAGCTGTCTGGTATAGAGCAGCCCGCAGGCCTTTATGAATGAGCTGGAAAATATTGTAACGTTCCATATGATGAGTTTGAAAAATGATTTGTTGAAGTGATGATATGATGATGAGATGATTGGATGACAACAGGCTTCCTGCAAGATCAAATCATCTCATCACATCATTATATAAATTAAGACGCCTGCCTGTGAACGAATGAAGTCAGTTCTACTTCAGTAGTTCCGTTTTTGCGGGTGATCTTCATTTTAGTAGGGTAATATCCGGAAGCCTGGAATTTGGCAGGCTGGGGAAGATTTCTTTCATAACTGGTTTGTGCTTTCAGGAAGTCAAGCGTGATCATTGGCTCAAGGAAAATGATCTTGCCATCATAAGAACCATGAATGAAAGTCTGTGTAAACGGAACCTGTCCGCCCAGTTCAGGAGATGTTGCATCAATCCAGTGGCGGCCCATCATGGGAACACCAGCACCCGGGGAAATATAGTTAGCAGGAACATAATCCGCGGCCGGCAGATTCTGGTTCATCTTTACATCATCTGTCAGGTTCATGATCTCATTCTGGTTGAGGGTATAAAAATGGAAATCGAAATGCGGGAGGGT
>CBDUBK010000061.1:0-8435 GCA_965365375.1 uncultured bacterium
ACAGGTGATGTAGGATCTGTTTCTGCGGGAATCCTTGCCACCAACGGAATGTTTGATATCCGGAAGAATAAGGTTTATGATATCCGCAATGCTGCCAATCCTACCACTGCAGCCAATAATGCAGGTATCGTAGGAATTTCTGCAAGATCTGCTGCTGATACTTCCCTGGTGTATAATAATTTTGTTTCCCTCGGTGATGGTCAAACGAATAATCTTTCCATTTTTGGCATCATCAATAATTTCAATGCCGCCGGACCTATATTCGTACACCATAATAGTGTAGTGATCTCTGGTGCAGGAGTTGCTGGTAACACAAAAAATACCGCGGCCTTTGTCAAAGGAGATGATCTTTTTGGTACTACAATTGCCACACCGGTTGAAATAAAGAATAATATTTTTTACAATACCCGTGCAGGTGGTGGCAAACATTATGGTCTTGTGAATGCTGCGGCCACTCCCGCCACCGGATGGATCTCCAGTCATAATAATATTTACAGCAGCACGGCTGCAAATGTGGCACGCTGGGGAGCGGCGGATAATGCCATAGCGGTATACAATACAAATGCGGCTGATGCCAATTCAAAATCTGTTACAGTAAGCTTTACCAATGTGGCATCAGGTGATCTGCACCTTGCAGGAGCATCACAGACAGATGTGAACCTGCGCGGTACGCCTGTTGCCGATATCACTACTGATATTGATAATGATTCCCGCAGCGCTACAACTCCGTTCATGGGTGCGGATGAACCTGTAACCACCTGCGTGGCACCTGCGATCACTACGCAGCCGGTTGCACAAACCATCTGTGATGGAAGTGCATTGAACCTTTCCGTTGTTGCCACCGGTACTGGTCTGACTTACCAGTGGAAAAAAGACGGAGGTGATATTGCCGGTGCTACCAGTGCAACCTATACTGTAGCTGCGGCTTCTTCAGCAAATGCCGGCAGCTATACAGTTGCTATCGTAAATACCTGTGGTAACGTAACATCTGCGGCTGTTGCTGTAATCGTAAATCCAAGACCGGTGATCACCGTACAGCCAACCGCACAGGCAGGATGTAACGGTGCTAATGTAACCTTCAATGTTACTGCAACCCTTTCAAGCGGTACGATTACCTACCAGTGGCGTAAGGATGGTGCTGATGTAGCTGGAGCCACCAATGCATCTTATACAGTAGCGGCATCTGCAGCCAATGCAGGTAACTATACAGTTGTGGTATCTAACGGCAGCTGTTCTGTTACTTCAAACACTGCTGCACTTACTGTAACTGCTGCAACTGCAATTACAACACAGCCGGTTGCCGTAACTGCCTGTACAGGTAATGCCAGCTTCAGCGTAACTGCTACCGGTGCTGGTTTAAGTTACCAGTGGAAGTTCAACGGAACAGATATTCCTAACGCAACCAACTCCACACTTTCTGTTCCTGTGAATGCCAATGCTGCAGGAAATTACACGGTTGTTGTTACGGGCACCTGTGGTGCAGTTACCTCTACTGCTGCTTCGCTTACCTATACTTTCTGTACTTCAGTGCCAAATGTGGATGCCGGTGTGGCCAGCATGGTCATGATGCCCAACCTGGTGAGAAATGAAACAACTCTACGTGTGATGGTTTCAAGAACAATGAAGGTTAACTGGAATGTAGTGGATGCACAGGGTAAAGTGGTGATGAATTTCCAGAACCAGGTAATGCCGGGTAAGAATGATATCAAATTATTCCTGGGACAACTTTCCAATGGTACTTACCAGCTGCAGGGTGTAACTGATAAAGGTGTAACCAGCGTGGTTCGTTTTGTAAAAATGTAATTGAGTGATTTATATAAAATCCCATCAGCCTTATGGCTGATGGGATTTTTTTATTTGCTCAACGGAACATTTCACTGGCAAGTCCGTCTGCGCGAAGCATGCCGTCGTCGGTCAGCCTGAGATGGTTTTCTTGCAGTGAAATGAGACCCTGACTGATAAAACCTGCTGCAATATTTTCAATTCTTTTTTTCTCAGATTCGCCCCAGCTCGTTTCCACCAGGTCCATGCTGATCCCTTCCAGTGTCCGAAGCGAGATCATGATATATTCATTCATTTGCTGTACAGGACTAAGCAATTCTGTCTCCCTGATGAATGCTGCGGTATTGGCCTGTTGTATATAAATGGAATTGTTGGCAAGGTTCCATCTTCTTTCCTGCCCGTTATAAGAATGTGCGGATGGTCCAAGCCCCAGGTATTTTATTCCTTTCCAGTAAGCCGAATTGTGGCGGCTCCTCCAGCCTGGTTTTGCGAAATTGGATACCTCGTAATGTTCGTAGCCTGCTTCCTGCAGCCATTGCATCAGCAATAAAAATTGCCTGGCCTGTTTATCCTGGTCAACTTCACTGGAAATTTTCTGCCTGATCTGTTTATGCAATGGTGTTTTTTCTTCCACTGTAAGCGCATAGCAGGAAAGATGGGGAATACCCATACCCACTGCCATGTCCACGTGTGATTTCCATTGCTCGTCTGAAAGGAGCGGTGAACCATAAATCAGGTCAATAGTGATATTCTGAAATTCATTGAGCGCCAGTTGCACATTTTCAATAGCCTCTTTTGCAGTGTGGGCCCTGTTCATCCAGCGCAGTTCCTCTTCCATAAAAGACTGCACACCTATGCTGAGCCGGTTGATCCCCATTCTTTTCCATGCCTGCAATTTTGCAGAACTGATGTCATCCGGGTTTGCTTCCAGGGTAATTTCAGCGGAAGGAGAAACTTTAAAATGTTTGAAGATGCTTTGTAATTGTGCTTCCAGCTGGGCTGCTTCCATGAGGCTTGGAGTGCCACCCCCGAAATACACGGTTTCAACCATTTCGCCTTGCAGATAATCCTTTTCGGCTTCTGTTTCTTTGATCATTGCAGCCAGCAATTCATCTTTGTACCGCAATGAAGTGGTAAAATGAAAATTGCAGTAAGTACATTTCTGCCTGCAAAATGGTATGTGGAGATAAATTCCTGCCATGGTTATAAAGCAGGATTGGCTGCCTGCAAATAATTTCCTGCCAACTTCGTTGTAGATTAACACCGGTAGCGCGGGCCGGGAGAAAATTGATGGCAAAGTTAAAACACCTCTTAGGAGCAATATCCTTTTTAACAACCTTCCTGTTTGCACAGGCGCAGCCCTATGCCGTGCAATACCGCGATCATAAAGGAGATACCAGCTTTGAAGCAAAATCCCGGCTTCAGTATTTATTTTCCAACAGGGATGCAGCCCGCATTTACATCAGTGGAATTCCTGCCATGCTCCGTCAAAGCGGTTATGCTACTGCATCTGTTGACAGCTTTGAAATGGATTCCACCGGTGCCAGGGTTTCATTATTTACAGGAGAGCTATACGAATGGTCACAGATCACTACACATCACCAGGACCAGGCCCTGCTCCAGGCCATCCGCTGGCCGGGTAACCGGCTGGACTTCGATCCGGCTACCATGCGCAGCTGGCAGCAAAAAATACTGGACTACCTCGAAGAAAATGGTCATCCGTTTGGAAAAGTCACCATGGACAGCATCCGGATCAATGGCAATAAAGTAAACGGTGTATTGCAGATCAGCCGTGGTCCTCTGTACAGGATTGACAGCATCAGGGTTTATGGAGATGCCCGTGTGAGCAATGAATTCCTGCAGCGCTACCTCGGCATTAGCAATGGAAGTGCGTACAACAAAAGCAAACTTGAAAACATATCGGCAAGGCTGGCCACCATCAGTTACATCCAGGAAGAAAGGCCTTCCAATCTTGACCTCCTCGGCAATGGTGCCATACTGAATTTATACCTCAGGGACAGGAAGACCAGCCAGGTCAATGCCCTTATTGGTTTTTTGCCGAATAGTGATAATGTGAGTGGCGGGAAAAAATTACTGCTTACAGTTGATGCCAATATATTATTGAGGAATGCCCTCGGCTCCGGGGAAACCATCGGTCTTGTATGGCAGCAATTGCAGCAACAGTCACCCAGGCTTAACCTGTTATTTGAACAGCCTTATATTTTCCGCTCACCTTTTGGTTTCAATTTTAATTTCGACATGTACAAAAGGGACAGCACCTTTCTCAATATCAACATGAACCTGGGAACAATTTACCGGGTTGAGGACAGGCAGGCATTCTCTGTTTTCCTGCAAAGAAGGTCCACTATTGTGAATGGGATCAATACCGCATCCATCATCCAGACCAAACGCCTCCCGCAGGAAGGTGATGTATCCTCGCTGAATCTTGGCCTGGGATACAGTTTCAATAAGACCGACTTCCGTTTCAACCCGCGAAAGGGTAGTGAGTTTACGCTCACTGGATCTGCCGGTACCAAGAAGATTAAAAAAAATAACCTGATCATTGAACTGGAAGATCCTTCCGAGCCATCATTCAAATTTGAAAGTTTATATGATTCCATAAAGCTGAAGGCTTACCAGTTCAGGATTACCGGCTCCGCAGCACAGTTTATTCCACTCGGTGTTCAAAGCACTTTCAAGCTGGGAGTCAGCGGCGGGATCTACCAGAGTGCCAGTTATTTCCGGAATGAACTTTTCCAGATCGGTGGTTTTAAACTGATGAGAGGATTTGATGAGGAAAGCCAGTTTGTATCGCAGTATGCCATCGGCACCGCGGAATACCGCCTGAGAACCGGACTGAATTCTTTTTTCTTTGCTTTTGTAGACGGGGGATGGGGACATCATTTACTGGAACAGGTGAAGAACCATACTTACCTTGGCTCGGGACTGGGCTTGTCATTTGAAACAAAGGCCGGTATCATCAATATGGCCCTGGCGCTTGGAAAAAGAGATGATACGGAGTTCAACCTGAGGCAGCCTAAACTTCATATCGGTTTTGCGAGTTTTTTCTAGAACAAATGGATAAGAATATTTTTACAAAAGCATGGTGAAGTATTTATTGATTTTGATTTTGGTTATTGGGGGAATAGCAGTGGATGCACAGGATAGTTTGCCGGCTGCTGCACCAGATACTGCAAGGAGAACGGTAAGGACCCAAAGACAGGTTTTACAAAATCCTGCACCGGTTGCGGTAACCCGCAACCTGCCACCCTTCCGGGTTCCGGACAGTACCTACCTGGCACAGGTAAATGCTGATTCTGCCGTTCTCTCGGCCCATCCTTATTTCAGGTTTACCAATCCCGTACGTTATTCCATCACCATCAGGAAATGGGAAGGGAAGGAAACGATCTTCTACGCCATCATTGCCCTGCTTTTATTCTTTGCCCTGATAAGGAATGGATTTACCCGTTACATCTCTGATCTTTTTAAAATATTTTTCAGGACTACCGTCAAACAAAGGCAGATCAAGGAGCAGCTGGTACAAAGTCCCTTGCCTTCACTGCTGCTCAATATATTTTTTCTCCTGAGCGGGGGAATGTTTTTGGCCCTGCTGCTTCATTATTATAAACTGGGGCTGGACTATAATTTCTGGGAACTGTTCTTTTATTGCGTTACAGGGTTGCTCGCGGTTTACGGGGTCAAATTCATCAGCCTCAAATTACTGGGGTGGGTTTTCCAGGTTTCGGATTCCATTGATGCCTACATTTTCGTGGTCTTCACTACCAACAAAGTTATTGGTATGGCACTGGTACCTTTCCTGGTAATTCTTGGATTTACGCAGGGGCTCGTTAACCAGAGCGCCATGACACTGAGCATCATTGTTGTTCTGGGTCTGTTTGCCTACCGGTTTTTTCTTTCCTACAGTACATTGCACCGGCAGGTGCGCATCAGCATTTTTCATTTTTTTCTCTATCTCTGTGCATTTGAAATTGCACCTCTTCTCCTGATTAACAAACTGTTGTTTAGATTTCTGGGTGAAACTTATTAAATTTGCGCAACGTTAGCCGAACCACACCATATGGTAAAACAAGGGGGGAAGACCGCTAAAGCGGAGAAAAGCAGAAAAAAGGTACTGATTACGCAACCCAGGCCTGATAGCGATAAATCGCCCTATTTTGAACTGGGGAGAAAGTATGATGTGGAGCTGGATTTTTATCCCTTCATCAGGCTGGAGCCTATACCTGCAAAAGATTTCCGCAAACAAAAGATTGATATCCAAACGCATTCAGCTGTGATTTTTACCAGCCGGAATGCTATTGATCATTTTTTCAGGGTATGCGAGGAAATGAAGGTGAATGTTTCCCAGGACACCAAGTATTTCTGCATAACCGAAGCGGTAGCCCTTTATCTCCAGAAATTCATTCTTTACCGCAAACGCAAGGTTTTTTACGGGGCAGACGGCAGCAACAAGAGCCTTTTTGATGTGATCAACAAACATAAGAGCAATGAAAAATTCCTCTATGTATGTTCTGAGAACCAGCAGGATAGTGAGATTACAGGCTGGCTGAAAACCAACAATTGCGATTTCTCACTGGCATTCATGTACCGCACCGCCAGCAATGATGTCAAGGACCTCCTCACGAATAATTATTATGATGTTATCTGCTTTTTCACTCCAAGTGGTGTAAAAAGCCTCTTCGACAACCTGCCCAAGTTCAAACAAAATGGTACGGTGATCGGTGCTTTCGGAAACAATACTTCCAAGGCAATAGAAGAAGCAGGACTAAAACTGGATATCAAAGCTCCCCAGCCACAGGCACCATCAATGGTGGCGGCACTGGAGAAATACCTCGCGGGAGAGAAAAAAAAGTAAGGCCTTTAGCTGATAGCCATTGGCCATTGGCTAAAAGCCAACAGCTCTCCCTCCCTGTCCTGCACGCTTCCCGCTGGTTTGATTTTATCTAATTTCAGCACATGCATCCATACACCAACCGGCTTGCGAAAGAGAGCAGTCCTTATTTATTGCAGCATGCGCATAATCCTGTTGACTGGTATCCCTGGGGAGATGAGGCCTTTGAAAGAGCCAGGAAAGAAGATAAACCTGTTCTTGTAAGTATTGGTTATGCAGCCTGTCACTGGTGCCATGTGATGGAAAGGGAAAGTTTTGAAAATCCGGAAGTGGCTTCCCTGATGAATGAATTATTCATCAATATCAAGGTAGACAGGGAAGAAAGACCGGATGTGGATCATGTTTACATGGATGCGCTTCATGCAATTGAAGGAAGTGGAGGATGGCCCCTTAATGTTTTCCTGACCCCAGACCGCAAACCATTTTACGGTGGTACATATTTCCCCCCACAAAGAGCTTTCAACCGTTCTTCCTGGACAGAGATCCTTACAGCTATTTCCAAAGCATTCAGGGAAAGGAGGGAGGAGATCGAATTGCAGGCTGATAACCTTACAAAGCACCTGGAAACTTCCAATATTTTCGGAGCAGCAGTTGATGGAAACAGGGAGCAGGGAATGGAGCAGGTGCACCAGGCTTTCAAAGCGATCATGAAAAATGCGGATTTGGATTGGGGTGGATTTGGAAAGGCTCCAAAATTTCCGCAGACCTACACGATTGTGTTTTTATTCAGGTATGCCCATCTTCAGCAAAATGATGAAGCACTCCGGCAGGCCTTACTCAGTCTTGATAAAATGATCTATGGCGGCATTTACGACCAGGTGGGCGGAGGCTTTTCAAGATATTCAACGGACCGGGAATGGCTGGCTCCTCATTTTGAAAAAATGCTTTATGATAATGCCCTCCTCCTGGTAGCCCTGGCAGATGCATTACAACTTACAGGACATGAACGGTACAGGAAGGTTATTCACCAGACCCTCGGATTCATTCAGCGTGAACTGATGCATCCTGATGGTGGATTTTACAGTGCCCTGGATGCGGACAGTGAGGGAGAAGAAGGAAAGTTTTATGTATGGGATAAGGAGGAAGTTGATGGACTCCTCGGAGCAGATGCGCCCTTGTTTACTGAATATTTCAACATCACTGAAAAAGGTAACTGGGAAGATAAATCCATACTAAGGGTGCTTGTGACACCGGAAGATTTTTCAAAAGCAAAGAATATCCCGGTTCACCAGCTGGAAATGATATTGGAACAGGGGACCAGGAAACTGCTTGAAGCCAGGTCGGGGAGGATCAGGCCGCAGCTGGATGATAAGGTTTTACTCGGATGGAATGCGCTTATGAACATTGCCTTGTGTAAATGTTATGGGGCAACAGGGGAGAAAGGGTATCTGAGCCTGGCTGAAAAAAATATGGATTTCATACTTGCCGCATTTCCAGACAGCGGGGGCCTGTTTCACCATACCTGGAAAAATGACAAGGCAACGCAGCCCGCTTTTCTCGATGATTACAGTTACCTGGTGGCCGCTCTCATTGAATTGGGTCAGGCCGGAGGGAAACTGGGATACCTGGATCAGGCCAGAGACCTGGCTAAAGTGGTGGAGCTCCACTTCAGTGATGAGCAGTCCACTTTTTTCTATTTTACCCATAAGGAACAGCAGGATATCCCGGTCAGGAAAAAAGAAATTTATGACGGGGCCACACCTTCGGGCAATTCCATGATGGCCTATAATCTTTACCGTTTAGC
>CBDUBK010000062.1:0-8379 GCA_965365375.1 uncultured bacterium
ACAAAGGGGTGAAGGAAGCGATGTCGGAAGAATCTGGTGATTACATGCTTAAATTCTGGGAGATGATCGATGAGATCATGAACGCAATCTTATTTGTGCTGATCGGGCTCGAGCTCATCATCATTCCTTTCGAGCTTTCTTTTGTTGTCATCGGGCTGATCGCATCGCTCGTTATTTTGCTGGCACGCTATCTTTCCCTTGTCATTCCTTCCAATATTTTTCATTTCGGAAGAAAATTCAATTCCGCTACTTTCCTGATCATGACCTGGGGCGGTTTGCGGGGCGGTGTTTCAGTAGCACTTGCGCTTTCACTTACGGCTGACATGGAAAGGAATATGATCGTGGCCATCACTTATGTAGTTGTACTGTTTTCCATCGTAGTGCAGGGACTTACCCTTGGCGGACTGGTGAAAAGACTCAACAGGAGAACCATTAAACCCGGGCTTTTCCTGTCAAAATCCATTAAAAGGTCTGCCCGTTAAACCTGATTTGTTTTAACCGCTTTCATGCCTTAACTATAATTTTACCGTATGCCGAAAGCAAGGACATGGCGCGAAAAGGTTCACCAGGTGATCTATGAATCGAATACACCTGCTGGAAAAGCATTTGATATCGCCTTATTGATCCTGATTGTCGCAAGCATTATTGTCGTGATGCTCGACAGTGTGGAGGCCTACAATAAAAATTATTCGGACTTGTTTGATGCGCTGGAATGGACCTTCACCATCCTGTTTACATTTGAATATATTTTGAGGCTGGTTTGCATCAGGAAACCAAAAATGTATGCCACTTCTTTCCTGGGCATCATTGACCTGCTTGCGATCATACCTTCCTATCTCACCATATTTTTTCCTGCTGCCAATTCGCTTCTTGTGCTGAGGGCACTGCGGCTGCTGCGCATCTTCAGGATATTCAAGCTCTCGCATTTTTTAAGCGAGATGCAGTTTTTGAAAGCTGCCATCAAAAGCAGCATCAAAAAGATCAGCATCTTCATGCTGGTGGTTTTGAGTATTGTGATCATCCTGGGTTCGGTAATGTACCTGGTGGAGGGAAGACAGAATGGATTTAATACGATACCTGATTCTATCTACTGGTCAATCGTTACCATTACTACGGTTGGATATGGTGATATTACCCCGGTGACCACGCTGGGTAAATTCATTGCTTCGATCATGATGTTCATTGGTTATGGCATCATCGCAGTACCTACTGGTATCCTCACTACGGAAATGGCTCTTGCTGCCCGCACAAGAGGTCATGGTCATGAAGTATGTCCCGGTTGCGGGAAAGAAGGTCATGATGCGGATGCGAGGTTTTGTAAATGGTGTGGAAGTGTGTTGTGAAGTCGGGAGTCTGTAGTCGGTAGTCTGTAGTCTGAAGTCAAAAGTCAAAGTCTGTAGTCAACACCGAATCAACTCTGCGCAATCTCCTTTTCCTTCGCCATCCGTCCGCGTGCCGCTGACCGCGTGTTGCCGAAGCTTTAGCGGAGGCACAAGCTTTAGCGGAGGCGCAAGCTTCAGCGAAGGCTGGTCCTTTTCTCTGCGGTGAAAAAAACATCCAATCTCCAAGGCTGTAAAGTAGAGTGAAGGAACGCTTAGTAACGAGCGAGCGTGGTTTGGATACGAAAACAACCTTATGCCCCTTTTTTCTTGGCGGTAAAAAATCTACTCAAAATACACCTTCACCGTCTGGTAAAACAACCTGTTCTGCACCATGCTCGAAACCTGTGCACTGCTGCCTTCATTATATCCCTTCAACCCGAAGAGCCCCGCTGCATTCCCCTTATTGATCGCGATTTCCATATACCCGGCACTGTTAAACAATACCAGTTTCTCACCCTGGGGCACATCCGCATAGGAACCACTGATCCGGTCAATGATCTCATCCCTTTTGAAAACGATCTGGAACCTTCTTCCCTTGCGCTGCTGTTCAAACTGTTCCTGGGTAATATTCACGATCACATTCTCGAAATTGTCGATGAAAATGATATGTCCTTCTATCCAGTTGTCACCAAGAGTGGGCCTCAGAGGATGTTTTTCAATATAGGTCGTATCCGGAACCCCGATACGTTCCAGCGGTTCACCATTACTGATCTGCATGACCGCTTTAGCTGCTACATCAATACAATAAAGAGTATTCTTGATGGCCGTTTTTTCCATTGGAATACCCAGTACCATATCGGGTTTGTCTTCGAGTATCATACCCAGCAGGCCATTGTCGGCGCAGACCAGGTACTGGTCCTTATGAAAAGCAAGGAGCAGTTGTTCTGGTTTTGATTCAAACAGGTTGACCAGTACGATATGAAAAGTAAATTCAGGAAAGTTTTTGATCGCATTACGGCATACATAGGCCGTTTGCGGGTAATTGAAAGGAGAAAGTTTATGGGTGATGTCTATGATCTGGAAATCCGGGTTGATCCGCAAGAGCCGCCCTTTGACCGCACCAACAAGATAATCCTGTTCGCCAATATCGGATGTAAGAGTTATTAAGGGCATGAGTGAGTACAGGAATACATTTTGATTTTGATAGGCCAATGGCTAATGGCCATTAGCTATTGGCTTATTTTACCAGCTTATCCTCTTTAAAATAAAACTTCCTCACCAGTTTATCGGCCAGGCCCGGGAAAAATTTCTGCATGAAAATGGTGCGCTTGCCGGTGAAGGTGAGCACCAGTGTTCTTTTCTTTTTCCTGATCGCTTTCAGGATATGAACAGCACATTCTTCAGCGCTCATCATCTGGTTTTCATCCATCGGGCTTTCTCCCTGTTTTTCACCCTGCGGGTTCAAAGCTGCATTGCGGATGTTGGAACTGGTAAAGCCCGGGCAAACCCACATGACATGCACATCATCGCCTGCGAGTTCGGTGCGGATGGATTCCAGCCAGCCCTGTAAGGCAAACTTCGAAGCTGAATAACCGCTACGGCCCGGGAGTCCCCTGTACCCGGCAATGGAAGAAACCCCAACAATGGTTCCTTTCCTTTCAATGATAGAGTTCAGTGCATACTTGGTGCAATAAACCGTTCCAAAAAAATTGATCTCCATAACCTTCCTGATCACTTCAATGCTGGTATCTTTTAATAAGCCCCGCATGGAGATGCCGGCATTGTTGATCAGTACATCAATGCCACCAAAAACCTTGATGGTGGATTCTATAAAATGCCTGCAGTCGTTTTCATTACTTACATCAGCAACAACGGTATGCAGGGGGTATGAAGGGTAATCTGACTGTAGCCTGTAAAGTTTATCATGATTGCGGCTGCAGGTGGCAACTTTAGCACCCGCGGCAAGCAGGTCGTCCACCAGTGCTTTACCGATTCCATCGGTGCCACCGGTCACAACTACAACCTTATTTTGAAAATGATCTGACATAATGCTAATCGTTGCGCAAACCTAATGAAAAGTGCAGAAAGAGATGGGGCGAATGGTGAATGGTCAATGGTGAATAGGTCATCTGGAGAATAGGATGGCAATAAAATTTCGAAGATAATTTCACTGTGATTACTGATTCACGATTCACCATTGACCATTCACGACTCACGACTCACGATTCACCATTCACCATTCACAACGCTTCCACTCCATATTTTTTCATAAAGGCAATGAGCCAGGATGTGACTTCATTATAGGTGGTAAGCCCACCCGGCTGGTTGTTCATTTTGAGATAGCTGTCATAAAAATCAGAGACATAGGGTTGCATCCTGTTCTTTCTTTTGGAACGGAAGCGGATCTCATCGGCGCGGTCGCGTTTTGCGCGGGGATGAAGCAGATCCCTGAACTGCCGGATGGCCATTGTATCCCTGGTCATCACCACTTCTGAAAATGCATTATAATAAAGTTCATAATAGAGGGAATACCTGAAATCAACCTGGTCTGAATGTTTTGCTGCAAGAAAGGAAACAAAACTGGCTTCATTTTCTTTTCCATAACCCAGCTGGTGTGCTATTTCATGATTGAGCACAAATGGTTTTACATAAACCGGTTCAGCCATGTTGAGTTGGGCCTCTCCTGAAAAAGGATTGAAATAACCACTGAAGCCGAAATAATGTCCCACCGCGCTGAAAAGCGAAGGTTTGATGGCTGGTTTATGGTAGTCGAGAAAAGGATAAGACCGTGCAGCCAGGTCGAAATCCTTTTTGCCCTGTCTGAACAATTTTGTGTTTTCCTGCCAGCCGGATCTTTTAACGGTGTCTACGAGTGCTGCATACTGGTTCAATCTCTGCTGAAGGATCCAGGTTAGCTGGAACAGTTCTTTTTTATCATACCGTTTTACGTCCAGCGAGAGTTGCTGTGCTATGCCCTGGCGGTTGTAGTTCAGACCCCAGAAAATATTAAACACGAGGTAGATCCAGAGGACCAGCCTTACAAATTTGCGCAGCAGCACCCAGGACAGGTATTCCTTCACCTGCCTTTTAACCAGGATGCGCAGGTATTTCCAGGTTTTCCAGGTGAGGTACAGGAAACCTGCGATATAAAGCAGATCACCCACACTGAACGGGATCCATCCCAGCAGAAAGCGGAGGGTGGAAGAGAAATAGGGATAAAAACCATAGGTATAGTACCTTTCCACCCAGTCTGCCCGGAGCGAGAAAAGTTTGACCAGGATGGCCAGCCCCAGCAAAACAAGCAGCAGGCGGTCTCTCAATAAGGTTTTCAGCATGTTTTTATAGGCAGAATTCGTTAAAATCCCGCTTCAAAATACACTCTTTCAGCCTATTTCCTTTACCTTTGCGTCCCGCAATAAATAGCGGGGTCACGAGAAGATGAGCAATCGCCGGGAATTTGAAATAGCATTTGTTGGTTTAAAACCCGGTCAACATGAGTTCAGCTACAAAGTTGACGACAGGTTCTTTGAGGAATATAATGAACAGGATTTCAGGAATCCCGATGCACAGGTAAAGCTGAAGCTGGAGAAAAATACCGGTTTCATGATCCTGCGCTTCGAGATCGGGGGAATCGCGGAGGTCACCTGCGACCGTTGCAACAGCAGCCTCCCGCTCCAGCTTTTTGATGAATTTACCGTTACGGTAAAGATGACCGAAGAGCCCGATGTGATGAATGAACAGGAAGAAGATCCTGACGTATATTATATTTCAAGAGGGGAAAGCCATATTGATGTGAAGGACTGGATCTATGAATTCGTAAACCTGAGCATCCCGATGCAGAAGACCTGTGATTTTGAAAATATGGACGGACCTTATTGCAACCCGGCCGCCAGGGACGTTTTGAAAAAAATGAGCCCAGACGGACAGGAGGGCTCCAACCCGATCTGGAAAGGCCTCGAAAAATTTAAAGGGCTTGACTAGCAGCTCGCAGCTAGTAGCTCGCAGCTTGATTGATCAATAAATAAAATAATAACTTAAAGAGTCAGATATGCCAAATCCCAAACGCAGACATTCGCAGCAAAGAAGTGCGAAACGCAGGACACACTATAAAGCTGTAGCTGCCACACTCACCACTGATTCAGCCACTGGCGAAACACATGTTCGTCACCGTGCACACGTAAGTGAGGGCAAACTGTATTATAAAGGACAGGTTGTAGCGGAAAATTCTCCTGTTAAGAAATAATAGGATCGTGAAATAATAACGCAAAGTCGCGGGGAAGCATTTCCTGGCGACTTTGCGTTTTCTTTGCATCAGCCAGCCAGTACCGCGAATTGCGGTGCGGTGCTTAGGACAAGCTTGAAACCATGAAGATAGGAATTGACATGATGGGTGGCGATTTCGCTCCCCTTGAAGCAATCAAAGGCATTCAGCAATATCTGGCAGCAGGCAAGGCACAGCTGGTGCTGGTAGGTGACGAAGAAAAGATCAAAGCAGTTTTGCAGGAACACCCCCTGGACCCCACAGGTTATTCTATTGTGCATGCACCGCAGGTGATCGACATGCACGACCATCCCACAAAGGCTTTGCGTGAGAAGCCTCAGTCTTCCATCGCTGTGGGTTTCCATTTATTATCTACCGGAAAAACAGATGCTTTTATCAGTGCAGGTAATACCGGCGCCATGCTGGTGGGATCTCTTTATGCGCTGAAAGCATTGGAAGGAGTGATCAGGCCCACCATTTCTACCATCATCCCAAAAGAAAATGGGGGTACAGGATTATTGCTGGATGTTGGACTCAATTCCGACTGCAAGCCCGAACAGCTCAACCAGTTTGCCATCATGGGTTCTGTTTACGCGAAAAACATCCTGGGAATTGAGCAACCCCGTGTAGCCCTGCTTAACATTGGTGAGGAAGAAGGAAAAGGCAATCTGCTTGCCCAGGCAACTTATCCCTTGCTTAAAGAGAATAAGCACATTCATTTTGTAGGCAATGTGGAAGGCAGGGATATATTGATGGACAAGGCTGATGTGATGGTATGTGACGGGTTCACAGGGAATATCATCCTTAAGATGGCTGAATCCTTATTTGAGATCACAGAAAGGCAGCAGATCAACCATCCCTATTTTGAAAGGTTCAATTTTGAAAATGTAGGGGGCACGCCCGTGCTCGGTATTTCAAAACCAGTGATCATTGGCCACGGCATCTCCCGTGCAAAAGCTTTCATGCAAATGATCCTGCTGGCACAAAAAATGATTGAAAAAGATATCATGCAAAAGCTCTCTGCCGAGCTGGAAGCATAGGTATCTTATGGCCAGGTCCTTAGTTATCATATTACTCATTTTGGTAAGCAGTTGCCGCGCGGAAGGCGGTAATGAACCGCTGACACATTTGCACAGCTTCTCCCTGGGTAATTCTTTGGTGCATGTTCGTGAATTTATAGGAGAATCGCATGCTGATCTTGTTTTCATCCAGCTGCATCATGATGAACAAACCGCAGTGAACAGTGCCCTGGAGAAGGTCAGGCAGTCAGGTGGAAAATTTATTTCAGTTGAAAATGATTTCAAAAGGATCATCTCTTTTGATCATGAGGGTAAAGTCTACCAGTTTGACCCTAACCGGATATTTTCTAAAAAAGGCAGGGAAGCAAGCCTGAAAGTTTTTGGAAAACACACGGAAGCTGCTGAAAAGGAAGTAGAGAAATTCGCTGCCTTTCTTCTTTCATTATTACCACCGGAATCAGTTGTGATCGCTGTACACAATAACACCAATCAAAAATTTTCCATATCAGATTACAGGAATGGCAGAAGCGGTGATGCCCAGAAAGTTTATATCAATGAGAACCTGGATGCGGATGATTTTATACTCACAACTGATCCCGCGGTTTACAGGCAAATGGAAGAGGAAAAACTGAATGTTGTGCTCCAGGATAATGAGCAGGCAGCCGACGATGGTTCCCTGAGTATCCTTATGGGTAGGCAGGGAAGAAATTATATCAATATTGAGGCGGAACATGGTCATACCCGGGAACAGGAAAGAATGCTGGCCGCAGTCACAAAGGCCTTGAAGAATTGATCTCCACACATGCCGGCAGCTCTGCCGGCTGGCACAGAAAATGATTGTATACCGGCAATGCAGTGCACATGAAGAGTGGCGGAAAGCCTATGCAGACATTTTAAAGCTGATTTTGTGAAAACATTTCTTTACCTCCTGCCCGTTTGCATACTTATGCAAACCTCCCTTCCTGATTTAAAGTCAAATACAACTGCACCGGTGAACCGGAGTTTTTTTCGCATCGGTGACCAGCTGATCACATTGGAAAAATTCAACAGGCAAACGGAAAATGATTATATACTGGTTGACCTGTACAATGAACAGGGTGCTGCCCTGCAGTCGGCCATGAAGCTGGTGCGCCAGGAAGAAAGCAGCCTGGTTCGGCTGGTACACAGCAGCAGGATGGTGGAAGCAGATTTGTTCAATAAAAAGGTGGTGTTCGACCCCAATGCCATTTTCACCAGCTGGGGAAGAAGGCTGCATCTCAAAACCAACCATTGCTGGAGCAAGGCAGCGGATGAATACCTGCAGCAGTTTGCCCGTTTTGTGCTGGATGAGATACCGGTACAAAAAACGATTGTGATGATGACGGAAGGTGAGGCCATGTCGGTGTATATGAGCAGCGGCAGCCAGGAAAAGACAGTGAAGGAATACCACCAGGCTTCAGTATCAAACGCAGGTTATTTTATCACAGGTGATGAAGCCATTTATAATAAATTAAAAAAGGAAGGACAGAATGTAGTGCTGCAAAACGACCGCAGGCTGGAGGATGATGGTTCCCTGGCGGTTTATTGTGCTAAAACCAACCGTTCTTTCCTCAGGCTGGTGAATGTTGAAGGCGCCTTTAGGGCGACTGAGATGCTGGAGGTGATGCATAAGGTTTTGAAATAGGTAGGAGCCGTTAGTACGATAACTTATAAAAAAAAGTCTGAACAGATCGTTCAGACTTTTTTGTGATCCCGCTGGGACTCGAACCCAGGGCCCATACATTAAAAGTGTATTGCT
>CBDUBK010000063.1:0-8370 GCA_965365375.1 uncultured bacterium
GTTGATGCTTTTTTCAAAACATTTTACGCGCCTAACAATGCAGCACTGGTGGTGAGTGGTGATTTCGAGATCAATGATGCTAAGAAATGGATTGAAAAATATTTTTCACCCATACCTGCATCCAATCTCCCGGCCAAACCGGACCTGTCAGAACCAAAGCAGGAAAAGGAACAAAGGTTTACCAAGGAAGACAAGCTGGCCAAAAAACCTGCACTTGCAGTTGCATATAAAATGCCTGAACGCAATACGCCTGAGTATTATGCCATGGGGTTAATCGACCAGATCCTGGGACAGGGACAGGACAGCAAACTTTTCCAGTTGCTTGTCCAGCAAAAAGGATATACTTCAAATGTTGCCGCGGGTATCAATATCGGCCTGGGTAATATGTTTGATTATAATGGTCCGATGTTGTGGATCTCCAATGTAACTTATGATTCAACCATCAGTTCCGACCAGATCCTGGGCGCCTATGACCAGGCGATCAATGAACTGAAGCAGGTAACAAAGGAAGACCTGGACCTGGCACTGGTGAAGATCCGTTCCAATTTATACGACCAGATGGGAGCACAATTTGGCCTCGGTAAGGTAAACCTGCTCGCGTGCTTCGCTTTATTTGATGATGATCCTTCCCGCATCAATAAACTGGAAGGTGAATTCAAGAAAATAACCCCGGAGATCATCAGGCAAACCGTTCAGAAATACCTGGTGCCTGAAAACAGGACCATCCTGATTATTGAACCAAAAGCGCCAAAAGTTTAAAACAATCAACCATGAAATCATTACGTAATTATATCACAGCCCTTTTTCTCATTGCCCTCTTACCGGCAATGGCTCAAAAGCAGGCACCACCTGCAGGTGGAAAGGCTAAAGACTTCAAACTCTCCGATAAAAAAATAAGCACCCTGCCTAATGGATTAAAAACAACCATGGTGCATTATGGAGAATTGCCCAAGGTTACTGTAAGCCTGATCATCAAAACCGGTAATGCGCATGAAAGAGCTGACCAGGTATGGCTGGCAGACCTTACGAGCCGTATGATCAGGGAAGGCACTTCCGATCTCAATTTCGCCGCGCTTTCCAAAAAAGCAGCACTCATGGGCGGCAACCTCAATGTGTTTGTGGGCATGACCCAGACCACCATCACGGGTACTGTTCTTTCTGAATATGCTCCTGAATTTATCAAACTGGTTTCAGCTCTTGCCACTGCACCAGCATTTCCTGCTTCAGAACTGGAAAGGCTGAAAACAGATATGAAACGCAGGCTGATCACGCAAAAAAATGTACCCCAGGCGCAGGCCCAGGAGAAATTTTTTGCTGCTGTTTATGGCGACCACCGTTATGGTAAAACATTTCCTACAGAAGAAATGATCAACAGTTATACAGTTGACATGGTCAGGGATTTTTATGATAAAAATTTCGGAGCCAAACGTTCAGTGCTCTATATCGTAGGAAAATTTGATGATAAAAAGGTTGCCGAAGCGGTGAATGCTTCACTCAGCAAATGGAAATCTGGTCCGGATATATGGTTTCCTGAAGTGAAACCCAATGTTGTAAAGGATACCCTGCTGCTGGACCGTGCAGGTGCGCCACAAACCACGGTAATGATTGGTCTCCCGGTGGTAACACCTGACCATAAGGACTATGTGCCCATGCTGGTAGCCAATACCATGCTGGGTGGATCTTTCGGTTCACGCATCACCACCAATATCCGTGAGGATAAGGGGTATACCTATTCTCCATTCTGCACTGTGCTGAATATCAAGGGAAGCGCTTTATGGTACGAGCAGGCTGATGTAACAAGTGAACATACCGTAGATGCATTGCTTGAGATAGAGAAAGAGATCAAAAAACTCCAGGTGCAGGCTCCCTCCCAGGAAGAACTCACCGGTATACAGAATTATTCAGCGGGCATATTTGTATTGCAGAATTCTTCACCAGGAGGAATCATCGGGCAGCTCAACTTCCTTGACCTTTATGGCCTGGATGACAGTTACCTGGAAAATTATGTAAAGAATATTTACAAGGTGACTCCTGAAACTGTCAGCAGCATTATTAAAAAATACATTGATTACGATAAGATGACCAAGGTAATGGTGGGAGATAAATCTTCTGTTCAAAAACAGATCGATACCCAGAAAGCCAAGCCTAAAACATTCTGATGAATCAGCAGGCTGATTAATAAAAAAGAGAGAAAGCGTTTGGCTTTCTCTCTTTTTTTGAAAGATAAATCCCGGACTCTTGCTTAATTTGAATGATGAATGCAGGAGCACCACTGGCAGAGCGCATGAGGCCCGAATCACTCGATGACCTGGTAGGCCAGGCACACCTTGCCGGCCCCGGGAGTATCCTCCGCACGGCCATTGAACAGGGGAAGATTCCTTCCATGATTCTCTGGGGACCGCCCGGCACAGGAAAGACTACCATTGCCAACATCATTGCCCATACGCTGGAGGTACCGTTTTTTACCCTGAGCGCAATCAGTTCAGGGGTTAAGGAAGTAAGGGAAGCGATATCCACCGCCCAGAAATCAAAAGGCGCCATTCTTTTCATAGATGAAATCCACCGTTTCAACAAGGGACAGCAGGATGCCCTATTGGGTGCTGTTGAAAAAGGCATTGTATCACTCATTGGCGCCACTACAGAAAATCCATCATTTGAAGTCAACAGTGCCTTGCTGAGCCGCTGCCAGGTATACGTTTTGAAATCATTATCGGAAGATGAATTAATACAGCTTCTTCAACAGGCTCTTTCTAAAGATGAATGGCTTCGTTCCAAAGAAATAACGCTAAAAGAAACAAAAGCAATGCTCACCATTTCTGGTGGTGATGCAAGGAAACTGCTCAACCTACTGGAACTGGTTGTAGATGCACTGGGTACGGAAAAAAATATCGTGATCACAGATGAGAAGGTCATGTCTATCGCTCAACAGCGCATAGCCATGTATGATAAAACCGGTGAACAGCATTATGATATCATATCCGCTTTCATTAAATCCATGCGGGGGAGTGATCCCAATGGTGCTATTTACTGGCTGGCGCGGATGATCGAAGGCGGTGAAGATGTAAAATTCATTGCACGCCGCATGGTCATCTTCGCAAGTGAGGATATTGGCAATGCCAATCCAACAGCACTGGTCCTCGCCAATGCAGCCTTTGATGCTGTCAATAAAATTGGTTACCCTGAATCAAGGATCATCCTTGCGCAATGTGCTACCTACCTGGCATCATCGCACAAAAGCAATGCTTCTTATATGGCTATTGAAGAAGCTATAGCCATGGTGCAGAAAGAAGGTGACCTGCCCGTGCCGCTCCACATCAGGAATGCACCAACAAAACTGATGAAGAACATTGGTTATGGAAAAAATTACAAGTATGCCCATAGCTTTGAGAATAATTTTACGGAACAGGAATTTCTCCCGGACAAATTAACCGGCACTACATTCTATGAACCTGGCAAAAATCCACGTGAAGAAGAATTGCGCAGGTATCTTAAATCACTCTGGAAGAATAAATACAATTATTAGCATGAGAAAATTTATTGGATGCATTTTATTCATCCTTTCGCAGCAGGTATTCGGGCAGACAACCATACAACGTGATCCGCTTATTGAACAAATGGTAAAAGAAGTGTCACCCGACAGCCTGCGTGCCTACATCGAAAAAATGGTCAGCTTCGGTACAAGAAGCACGTTGAGCACTACTACTGACCCGGCAAAAGGCATCGGTGCTGCAAGAGAATGGGTTGTTAAAAAATTCAGGGAGTTTGGAAAAGCCTCCAATGGACGTTTGCAGTCTTATGTAGACACAACCACACTTGCAGCTGATGGAAGAAGGATTGACAGCAGGATCAGCCTGGGTAATGCGGTTGCTATCCTGAAAGGAACAGACCCGAATGATGACCGCATTTATCTCATCAGCGGCCATCTTGATAGCCGCGTAACTGATGTAATGGACCGGACCTCAGATGCCCCGGGTGCCAATGATGATGGAAGTGGTGTAGCCGCTGTGATGGAATGTGCAAGGATTATGAGCAAACATTCCTTTCCTGCCACCATAATTTTTGTAGCATTCAGCGGCGAAGAACAGGGATTGCTTGGTGCCAGCTTTATGGCAGCTACAGCCAGGACAAAAAACTGGAATATTGATGCCATGCTCAATAATGATATCATGGGCAGCAATAACAGCAATGAAACCAATATCATCAACAATACACAGCTGCGTGTATTCAGTGAAGCCTATTCAGTAACAGATACAGGAAGGATCGCGCAACAGATCAGGAGCATGGGACTGGAAAACGACAGCCGCTCCAGGCAGCTTGCACGCTATGTAAAAGAAACCGGTGAAAGATATGTTGATCATCTCGAGGTTGTTTTGGTTTACCGGCCTGACAGGTTTTTACGCGGCGGAGACCAGACACCTTTTCTCGCGAAAGGTTATACTGCTGTAAGGCTAACCGAAATGAATGAGAACTATAACCACCAGCACCAGGATCTGCGTACCGAGAAAGGGATTGAATACGGTGATCATGTAAAATTCATGGACTTTGAATACTTAAGGAAAAACACCGCTGTCAATCTTGCTACGCTTGCCAATCTTGCCAGTGCACCTCCTGTACCGCAGGAAGTCAAAATTGAAGTAAGACAACTTTCAAACTCCACAACGCTTAACTGGAAAGCACCGAAAAACGGAATAGTCAAAGGGTACTATATCTTATTACGTGCAACAAGCAGCCCGGTGTGGGAGAAAAAAATTTTTACCACGCAAACCACTATCACGGTTCCCTATTCCAAGGACAATTATTTTTTCGCTGTGCAGGCCGTAAGTAATGGTTTGCATGAAAGCCTTCCGGTGATTCCATCTGTAGGCCGGTAAATATTATTATGGAAATTAACTGGCAACTAAAAAAGTTTGAAGAACTCAGTCCCGGGGAATTATACGCCATCCTGCAACTACGTATTGCTGTTTTTATCCTGGAACAGGAATGTTTTTTCCAGGATGCTGATGATAAGGACCAGTGTTCTTTTCATTTCATGGGTTGGAAAGAAGGAAAACTTATTGCCTATACAAGGCTTGTGCCGCCAGGCGAAATTTATGAACAGCCATCCATAGGCCGTGTGGTCACATCTTCTGCTGAAAGAAAGACCGGCGCAGGAAAAGAACTGATGAAAAGATCCATAGAAGCCTGCGAAACTTTATTTGGCAAACAATCCATTAAGATCGGCGCACAACTATATCTCGAGAATTTTTATCAATCACTGGGTTTCGAAAGAGTCAGTGAAGTATATATAGAAGATGGGATACCGCATATATATATGATAAGGAAGGTGGAAGGCTTGCAGAACGTAAAGGCATAGCCGGGAAGGCGGTAAGGGCGGTAAGTAATGTCATCAATTTTTAGGATGTATCAAAGTACTAATGATACAGTTCAATCTGTAGTACGCTATTTACCGCCCTTCCCGCCTTCCCGGCTATGCCTTTCAAAATGATCAATTAAAAAACTTATTCACACCTCTCATCATATACCTTCAGATTGAATATGAATGCATAAATATTTTTTTCATACGTAGAAGCCTCAAATAAAACATCGCTTATACATAGTTGTAATTACAATACCAATAACTGCACATACGTAGATTTACGAATATGCAATCAGGTTTTCTCCTATCTGCTAATATTTTTCTCTTCTTCACTTGCATGTTAAATATTCCTTCTCTACTTTAGCCCCGTTATCCAAATCCTAATAAAAACAAAATCTAATTCTATGAGAACAATTGTACTTAGCGTACGTACATTAGTACTCATCTGCATTTTATTCGCAACCGCGATCCGCACACAGGCACAATCCATCTCGACAGGTAACGGCAAAATTGAATTTGGTATCGGCCTTGGCCCCTTATTCTTTTTAGGTGACCTTGGTGGTAACACCGGTGTAGGAACAAGATTCGTGAAAGATGTAAACCTGCCTGTAACCAATTTACAAAAAGGACTTTTCCTGAACGTGTATCCTGCTGAGTGGCTCGGTGTCCGCATTGCTGCCAACCATGGTGTACTTGAAGGCTATGACAGCCTGATTCGTGATAAGGGTGATGCTGAAACTTACCGTAAAACCAGGAACCTGCAATTCAAATCACCTTTGTTTGAAGCTTATGCAGCCATTGAATTTTATCCTACTGTTTTCTTCGAAAAATATGATGGTCTCCAGGGCAAACTGCGTCCTTATGGCGTAATTGGTGCTGGTGTATTCAAATTCAAACCACAGGGAAAATATTATGCGCCTGATGGTTCTGCACGATGGGTGGAACTGCAGCCACTGCGTCTCGAAGGCCAGGGCATGGCAGAATATCCAACAAGGAAAGAATACAAACTTTCTTCTCTTGAAATTCCTATCGGTGGTGGTGTAAAATATTACATCAAGGAAAACATGTACGTTGGTTTCGAGATCATGCACAGGAAATCATTTACAGATTACGTGGATGATGTGAGCACGAATTATATCGACAACAACCTGTTTGCCAACTACCTGACACCCGAGCAGGCAGCAATGGCCAACCAGTTGTACTACCGCGAAAACTTTGTGCCTTATGGCCCTCAGTCAAGCAATGCACCTTACCTGAATGAGCAGCGTGGTAATCCAAAACAGAATGATTCCTTCTTCTCATCCATCCTGAAGTTTGGATGGAGACTGAATGACTGGAATTCTCCGAATGGAAGAGCCCTGAGGCAGTTGAGGTGCCCGGCATATTATTAAACCAAAACCTATATGAAAACGTTTCTCCTGGCTGCTTTAATGATCGTGACAGGCCTTACCGCTTCAGCACAGATCAACAGTAAGGGTTCTGATAATACCAACGAGTATATGTCGGAAGCCAAATACGAAGCAAAAAAGAATGTGGTTAAGCTGTATTCCAAAAAAGAGAAAGGCACTGTAATCATTACCTCGCACAGATCAATGAATGTACATCTCTACATTTTTGATCTCGAAGGAACCATGATGCACCAGGCCATTCTCAAGAGCAGGGAGCGCACCAAGATCAGCAACCTTGCAAAAGGAATTTACACCTATACCATTTTCGCCAATGAAGAAAGTATAGAAGAAGGCCAGATCATAATTAAATAAAATAACTACCAATAAGAGGCAGAAAGTCTAATAAAATTCGATACCCTGGTTGATGAAACCTAATCCGTTCCCTATAGTACGCTAATTAAAAATTTTATTAATCGCTTTCTGCCGCCCTTATTGGCCTTTCAAAACCGAGTTCTTTTCCTAATCCATAACTGTTAACCCGATAGCAGGGAAATTGGTGTAATCTAATATCCGAATGAAACAGACCTCAATCGCCTGATTCAATAGATTTACTTAATCACTTCCTGCTGCCTTCGGGTATTTTATTGAATACCAGTTCTTACTGGTGATACGCATGCACTGTGCATTTCTTTTCATCCTCCTGTCTCCATCTTTCTTTAACTTCAGATCACTCGTTCCTTTGAATTAACTGGCCCTCTGTTGACCGGGAGAACCGGACACCCTCAATTGTCAGGGGCGATTGCCGAAACGCCAAAGAGTAGGCTACATCAAAACTTAAACGTTATGGACCAGTTGAACTTTCACAAACAGAAACTGTATGCGCTCATTATTGCAGGTATCGCGCTGGTTGCCCTATTACTTCCATGGCTCAGCGCCAGCTTCCTCGGGGCTTCGCGTTCCTGGAATGGTTTCAGGAGCTGGGGCATCTTATCTCTTCTTGGAGTCCTGGCTATTGCCTTACTGAGTTTCACCGGGAACAAGCCAGATGATTATTCAGCAGAATACAGGAAGTATGTAATGTTTGCTTTCGGGGCAATTGCTGTGGGTGCTTTTTTATACTGGATCAGGAGAAGTCCTATATCCGGCGGTATGCCCGGTGAACTACTGAACACCAGCATCGGTCTTTGGATTTGTCTTGTAGCAGGACTGGCTGGATTGGGATTGATGAATGGATTGATCAAGATAGAAACCAATAAGCCTGTGGGATGAAAAGATAAACCGCCAAGAAAGAAGGGCGCCAAGGATTATACTTCTTTGCGCCTTCTTTCTTGGCGGTAAAAAAAAATTACTTCAACTCCTCGGCCAGGAACTTAGCCGTAAAACTTTCCTTCACTCCCACCATTTTCTCCGGTGTACCCTCAAACAAAACCCTGCCACCACCGGCACCACCTTCAGGGCCAATATCAATGATATGATCCGCAACCTTTATCACATCCATGTTATGCTCGATCACTAATACAGTATTACCGCGATCGGTGAGTTTGTTCAGCACTTCCAGCAAATGATGGATATCCTCAAAATGTAAACCTGTTGTAGGTTCATCAAGAATATAAAATGTTTTTCCGG
>CBDUBK010000064.1:0-8140 GCA_965365375.1 uncultured bacterium
CCCAGCCTGATGTTACACCCGCGACCGTGCTCTTGTTATTATAGCTGCCCTCAAGATCAACCTGCTTCAGCCTGTAATAATTTTTACCTGCGGCAGGACTCAGGTCTGTAAAAGAATAATCATTCACTGTAATGGCTTTGTTCTTTGCTTTTACAACTCCAATCTCTTTGAAATTGGAACCGTCGGTACTTCTTTCAACAATAAATTTATCAGCATCCTGCTCTGAAACAGTCTGCCAGACCAATTTCACCTGCTCATTGATCACCTGTCCTTTAAAAAAACTGTATTGAACAGGAAGTGCATTCCTGAAACTTACGCTGGTATTGTTATAGGCAACAAAGGCAACATCGCTTTGCCCGGAAAGATTGATCTTGAAATTCCTCACCAGGTGAATATTCGCGGCGGTCAATCCGAATTCAGAAAGATCAGCGGACCATAAACGCATCGGCCTGTCCGTTTGTGTATATCCTGTTGTAAGCGCCAAAGGATTCACTTTTGCTTCGTAAAAATCAGCAGTCCAGTTAGCGATGGGCGGGATATGGGTAAAAACAATATCCTTAAAATTCCCGATCCTTACCCCGTTTTCATCAGTGAATTCGTAACGGTCAGAAGAACCTGAAGGATCGGCGATCTGTGTAACCACGATATCAGGAATGCCATCACCAATGCTCGAAGCCTGGATATTTGAAATAGAAAAATTCAGGTTGCCCGAAGGAAGGTTAGCGATACAGGTACCGATATTTAAACCTTTGATACCATCGGTCAGGTACATGGAAACACCATATTCGGGTGGGGTAGCTCCTGGTCCGTTATAAACACCGTCATAAAGCGCACCGAAGCCCGCCTTGGTATTGTTGTTAATGGTGCCTGTGATCTGTGCAACAGGAAGGGCCCAGAAATCACCTGGAATATAGGTTTCGCCACGGCTGCTAAGCAGGGCATCATTCACTCCTGTTGAATATTGTTTTCCATTATAAGTAAAGGCCAGCAGGTTGTGGCTGTTATCTGGTTTAGCGGTATTAAGTGCGGCTGAAGATGTTTTCCAGAACCCATTATAATCGGTAATGACACCGGAAATGGCCTGTGCCTGGATCAGCAAGGGGGAAATGAGAAGACCCAACCCGGCAAGGATCCGCCTGTTAAGGCTATTTTTTAAAGTTTTCATTGTAGTGTACGGTTTGCTTTCTCTGGATTGGAAAAACAAAGATAATCACCCCTGTGAAAAATACTAGGGGCATTAGGGGCTTCTACTTACATATTTTTAGTTTTTTATGCGTAAAAACACCATGACTAAGGGTAATTGCTCAGCCTGATCTAAAAATTTTTTTAAGGCAGCTTTAATAACACCCTAACCATTCTTTTCGATTTTTAACGGCATGTTTTCCAGGGCTTACCATTAATGAACAACCTAATGCTTAATTTTGTCTCATGATCAAGACAGGTAACCCCATTATCAGCATATACACCGAAATGACCCCCAACCCGGAGACCATGAAGTTTGTGGCAAACAAACTCCTCTATCCTGGTAAAAGCATTGATTTCCCCGATGTTGAAACCGCCAAACCATCACCGCTGGCCGTAGAATTGTTTGGATTTCCTTTCATCAAATCAGTTTTCATTGCTTCCAATTTTGTGACCCTGACCAAAACTCCGGACACGGATTGGAGTGATGTGATCCCTGCCATCCGCGAATTCCTGAAAGAATACCTGGAAGAGGGAAAGGCCGTTATAAACGAAGAGGAAGTAGCCTCCCGCAAACCCGAAAGCAGCAATGATGTGCTGGCCGATGACAGCGACGTGGTAAAAAGGATCAAGGAATTGCTTGATAATTATGTGCGTCCTGCAGTAGAAATGGATGGTGGCGCTATACAGTTCAAAAGTTATGATGAAGGTGTTGTTAACCTGATGCTGCAGGGAAGCTGCAGTGGTTGTCCTTCTTCCATGATCACCCTCAAAGCAGGTATCGAAGGCATGATGAAAAGAATGATCCCGGAAGTAAAAGAGGTGGTGGCTGAAGCTGAATAATTTATTCAAGAATAATATGGATCCCTGCCGGTGCAGGGATTTTTTTTGTCCTTTACACTTCCAATATTTAGCGTTTATCCCTGGCCACCGGGCCACTGTTAAGTTTTTCTTGACAAGCTTTTGGTTAAATTTGAATCACACCAGGGCATCCGCAGGGATGCTTTTTTTATCTTGATCATGAAGACAGTTTTTCCTTTATTCCTCGTTATTTTATTAAGCTCCTGTGGTGTGCAGCATCATTTTACCGGTGAAGGCGGTGTTGAAGAGGACAGCAGCTTTGTTTATGCCCTTCCTTACCCCGCAGGCACTTCGCATTTATTGTTACAGGGTTATAAATCCGGTTTTTCTCATAAGGGCAGACTTGCACTTGATTTTAAAATGAAAAAGGGTTCGCCCGTTACCGCGGCCCGTGAAGGGGTTGTGGTAAGAGTGGAAGAAAGTTTCAAAAAAGGCGGAGTGAACAAAAAGTATTTACGCAAGGCCAACCAGGTTGTCATTCGTCATAACGATGGCTCACAGGCTTATTATGGTCACCTGCAATTTGAAGGTGTGGTGGTGAATGTTGGTGATACGGTGAAGCAGGGACAGTTGATTGCACGCAGCGGCAGCACTGGTTATTCAGCCACTCCGCACCTGCATTTTATTGTATGGGGCCCTCAGCCCAATGGAGGCCGTGGCCAATTACCCACGCGTTTCATGACCAGGAACGGTCCGAAATACCTGAAACCCGGAAGAACCTACAAGGCCCGGTAATCCCCTGAATTCATTTGGACTTTTTTCTAACGGAATTGGCTATGCGCCGCAGGACAGGTTTGGTCAGTGATTTTTCCGAATCATCATCACCCATCAGGATGGCGAAAGGATGGAAAGCTTCAATCTCCTCGAAGATCACCTTCATGATGGCCATGATCGGTACGGCCATAAAAGTTCCGGGAATGCCCCATAAGGCACTTCCCACAACCACGCCAAGAATGGTAGCCAGTGCATTGATCTTGACCTTTGAACCCATGATCTTCGGCATGAGAATATTACTGTCCAGCATATGAATGATGATGAGCGAGACCACCACCCATACCACCGTGGTAGGTGTATCGGTTGTAAGTGTGATCAGTGCACTCAGGATGCAGGCTACAAAAATCCCGATATAAGGAATGATATTAAGTACCGCGCTGATCACACCGAGCAATAGTGCATACTTGATCCCGATGATAAAAAATACGGAAGTGTTCACCACCGCAACAATCAGCATTTCCAGGAACAGGCCTACGATATAACTGCGGATGATAAACCTGGTCTTCGCGAAAATATTCCTGATCCTTTCTGAATACTGCTCGGCAAACAGGGTTAGAAAGAATACCACGATCAGGCCTCTGTAAAGCAGCAGTAAAAAAGTGGTGATGAAAATGAGAATGCCCACGAAAATAATCCCGGTTACAGTATTGACCGTGGTATTAACAATAGATGAAGTGGAAGGCACTACTTTATCAGCAGAGGCTTCAACTACGGTTTCGGCATCCTTTTTAGTAAGGTCGAAATTATTCTGCACCCATAGTTTCAGCTGGTCAATGGACTGGTCAATATTATCCATGAGCAGGGGAAGATCATTCTTAAAACTTGCAATGGAATTGGAGATGAAATAGGAAACTACCGTAAACAAAACCGTTGCAAGGATCAGTGAGATCATGGCTGCCGCACCTCTCGGGAAACCCTGTTCTTCAAAATATTTAGATGGCGATACCAGCAGTAAAGCAATGAGGCAGGAAAAAGCCAGTGGCTTGAGAATATCCTGTCCCACGTAAAGCAAAACCAGCACAATGGTGATGCATATCAGCGGGTTAACCAGTTTGGCAAAAATGGTGGAAGTATCGGAAGACCTGCAAATTCCCATATATGAATGTAATTAATAAGAGCTGAAACTTTTTGCTATTTTGGGTAAATGAAAACCTTGCACCTGGTATTGGCCTTTCTTGTACTGCCTCACCTGGGCACCGTGGCACAGGAAGCTTCCGTCAGGGAATTAAAATCCGGGAACTACCAGCCTGATACCAGTTACGTGTACACCCTTCCTTACAACAAGGGTAAATCCTATTTGCTCATCCAGGCCTACCAGTCCAAAATGTCGCACAAGGGTGAATACGCACTCGATTTTAAAATGAAAAAGGGAACGACCATATGTGCTGCACGTGCAGGTATTGTGACTGCCATGCGGGAAGATTCTGATAAGGGCGGATTAAAGAATGAAATGTTATCCGAAGGAAATTATATCATCATTGATCATGGCGATGGCACCTCGGCTTATTACTGGCATCTCCAAAAAAACGGGGTGCTGGTGAATGTGGGTGATACCATAAGCCAGGGCCAGGCTATTGGAAAAAGCGGTAACACCGGCTACTCCGCATTCCCTCATCTGCATTTTGAAGTGGTGCAACTTACAAAGGGCCAGGTCCCTACAAGATTTTCCACCCGTAAAGGAGTACGCTATCTCAGGCCGGGAAAATGGTATAAAGGAATTTAGTCCATGGACCATAGACCCTGGACCATGGACTTCCCTCATCTATCCTTAGGTTTGCAACAATGCCTCCTGACAAAATCCTTGAATACATAGCGGTAATAGCCGGCATCGCCAGTGTCTGGTTTTCAAAAAAGGAGAACATACTGGTCTACCCCGTAGGACTCATAAATACCATCATCTATGTTTATCTCAGTTTTCGCTATGACCTGATCGGAGAATCTGCGGTCAATTTTTATTATACCATTGTAAGTATCTATGGCTGGGTGATGTGGGCCAGGAAGGACCAGTTGAAAAACCCTGTGCTTCATATCACACATTCCACAAGAAAACAGGTGATGATGCAAGTGGGCTTCTTTGCCGGTTTATACCTGGCAATTTTTTTAATCCTGACCTACCTGAGACATGCTTTTTATCCCGGAGTAATTCCCTGGGCAGACGCGCTTGCTTCTGCTTCAGCTTTTACAGGCATGTGGCTCATGGCCCGTAAAAAAGTGGAGAGCTGGTACTGGTGGATTCTAACCAATATAGTTTCCATCCCGCTTTATTATGTAAAGGGGCTGGATATAACAAGTGCCTACTATGGAATTCTCTTGCTGCTGGCCTTTACGGGTTTATATGAATGGAAACAAAAAGCAAACCAGGAACAAAACGCTGGCAAATGAAAAAGATCGTGATCATAGGACCGGAATCAACAGGCAAGAGTACCCTTTGTACCCAATTGGCCGCGCATTACAATACAATATGGTGTCCGGAGTTTGCAAGGGAATATTTATCAAACCTTGATGCCCCTTATACTTATGGAGATCTTTTACACATAGCAAAAGGACAGCTTGCACTGGAAGACAAGCTGGCCGATGAAGCAAAAAACGGGCGCTACTTTATTGATACGGATATGTACGTAATGAAGGTGTGGTGTGAAGTTGCTTTTGGTAATTGCCATAACTGGATCCTTAAACAGATCGCTGTTCGCAAATATGATCTGTACCTTCTTTGTGATACCGACCTTCCATGGGAACAGGATGCCTTACGCGAATACCCTGACCAGGCCTTCCGCAACCGCCTCCTTAAAATGTACAAGGATCTTTTGGTAAATGCCGGGGTGCCCTGGGTTTTGGTTTCCGGTATGAATACTGAACGCCTGGAAGTTGCCACAGAAGCAGTAGATAAAATGAAGGCTACCTGATGATCTTTTTAATATCCGGGTCTTTTTCCAGGTAATTCATCTGCCTCACAATCTGCTGGCTCCTGGGGACAATATACCGGTGAACAGGCTTTAACGTATATACCTTGGGGTTAGGTAGCCCCGCAGCAATCATGGATGCTTCACGCCTGGTAAGTTTGGCTGCAGTTTTTTTAAAATATTTTTGTGCTGCCGCTTCCACACCAAACACACCCTTGCCCATTTCAATAACATTGAGATAAACTTCGAGGATTCTTTTTTTACCCCAGATCCATTCGATCATTTTTGTGAAATAGGCTTCCAGCCCCTTACGCAACCAGCTGCGGCCCTGCCATAAAAAAACATTCTTGGCAACCTGCTGGCTGATGGTACTGCCTCCTCTGACGGAGCGTCCTGGTTTTTTGGAATTGTATTTCGCAGCTTTGCGTATGCTCTTCCAGTCAAAGCCCGCATGGTCCGGGAACTTCTGGTCTTCTGAAGAAATTACAGCAAGCTTTACGTGATAACTCATCTCGTCATAATCCACGTAGTCCCTTTTCAATCCATTTCCCCCGATCCAGTTCTGCAACTGGGTAATGGTAACAGGAGGATCGATCCATTTAAGTGCGATGATATAAACCAGCTGCGCAATAAAAAGGATCAGCACCAGTTTTTTAAAGATGCGCCAGGCCTTTCTAAGTTTGGATTCTTTCTGCTTCACATTGCAATATAACTACCAGATCAAAAACATGGAAACTTCAGAAACGCAGATCCAGCGACTGGATGGAATATTTTTTCCCGATGCGGTATTGTTTCCTTTTAATCTTTCGGAGGCTCCTGATCACGATGTTTCCATATCCAATGGCTGCATTATGTGACAAAGCAGCGGGGAAGGTGCTCCAGTTAGCCAGCCGCATGAAACCCGAGCTGGCGACAATGGCACCGGTAGTGATAAAAAACTCTTTAACCAGTTTATTATCCTTAGGCCGAAGGATGATCCGCGAAATAGAGCTGACCGCGTGCATTTGTCCATCAACAAGTATTGAATCATTCCGCACGATCCAGATCATTCCTTTTACATATTCACCTTTATCGTTTTGAAAACTGATCTGTTGACCCTCTGAAAAGCTGGCTACGTTTTTATATCCTTTTTTCTTGATGAAAAGCATACCCCGCTGGGCACCTGCATTCGATGAAAGCGCCAATAGAATAAGCAGCCAGCAAAATTTCATGAATAAACTTAAAAAGAAATGCTGCTGAAGCTTTGTTAAAACTATGCAGGCTTGTAAAACAGGATGCCGAGAATGAGGGCCAGGCCAAAACCAATGAGTATAATGCCATTTACTTTATTAAGCAGCCCGATATTTTTGATCGTCAGTCTTTGTCTCAATTTACCTGCAAGTACCACTTTGAGTATGTCGGCAGCCAATACAAATAACAATGCCGTTGTGAAAATGGTAAAACGCTGGTTATAGGTATGCTCAATGAATGCGGCAGATTGAACCAGCCAGAAAATGATGATGGCCGGGTTGAGCGTATTCATAAAATAACCCGCCAGCAGGATTTTCAGGTAATCTCTTTTGCGGAACTGTATCAGCTGCGTACCCTGTTCATTAACCTTAACCTTTTTAAAATAGAGATAATAGATACCGACCGAGATCAGGAAAGTGCTGCCCATGATGCCGATCACAGTACGGTTGGTATTGAAGCTGGTAAAAAGTTCAGTAAAAAAATTGGTGGCGATGACAAGAGAAACATCGCTGAGTGAAACACCAATTACAAAGGCAAGACCGCCCTTGATGCCATTGTTGATGCTTTGCTTGATGACAGAAAAAAGTATCGGACCAACAGCTATACTCAGAAGCAAGCCCAGGGTGATGCCTTTTCCAATCGTTTCGATCATAAATTTTTACGCGCTGAAAATAGAACCCTTTTGCTCATAAAAGGTTTTTGTTTCATTGCACGTCAGGTATAGGACTTTAAAAAATTATTCCAGTCTTCCAGCATCTTTCCTTTCATTACCCTGGGAAATTTATGCTGGCTGCCCAGTTTGCCCTTGCTTTCCATAAATTTCATGAAAGCATCTTCAGGGAGTTTGTCAAGGAAGACCTCCTTGAGTGCACTGGTTCTTTCCACTGCATAATCATCATTGAGCCGGCGCAGGTGTCCGTCAATTTTTTCTGCCAGGAGTTTGGGGTCTACATCATCATTGCAGGCTACATACCATTTATGGGCGAATAGGTTTTCGTAAGGAAATCCCACAACGGTGAATTCAGGTATGCAGATATTCAACTCTTCGCTTACCAGTTCAATAGCCTTGTTCATATTGTCCACGCTCAGGTGTTCGCCCACAAGGCTCAGGAAATGTTTGGTGCGGCCGGTGATCACCACTTCATTTTTTTCAAGAGCAACAAAACGTACGGTGTCGCCAATCAGGTACCGCC
>CBDUBK010000065.1:0-8097 GCA_965365375.1 uncultured bacterium
TAAGTCTCTAAGCAAACAACTGGTGGCCGCATATATTGCCGGCTGGCCGGTAGCAAGGGAAAGTTTTCAGGCTCTACCCTTCTGTACCAATCCGGGTATGACGGGCTGCTTCACCAGCTGGAGAACGTTCCGGATAAATTATATTCCAAAATACATCCATGAGGAATCCCGGGCCTATGTTTCCAACCCGCTTACATGGAACGCTGATACATCTTATGTTGATGCGAAATACAATGAGGGTGGCATACTGCGCGATTTTAATAAACTAATCCTTCATACAGCCGGTGCAAAAATCAATGGGAATGTTTTATGGACAAAAAAACCCGTATTCCCCGGAGCAGTGTTCTTCCGCACAAAAAATTATCACATCGGTGATATCAATTTGTATTACATGAATATCAGGAAGAATGTTGAGGAGCGTATTGCTTCATTCATTGAAAGAAAATTTTAACCGCCAAGAAATAAGCAAACAGGTTTTCACTAAGAAATAAATACAATTAGAACTTGTTGCCTTGAAGTTTTTACCTGCATTAAACCTTGGCCCCTTTTTTCTTGGCGGTAAAAAGCTATGATCATAATCATGTTCGATTTCCATATACATCAAAAGGGGTTGTTGAAATATTTGTAATTTTTCATCATGAAAACCATCATTGCCGCTACTGATTTTTCAGCGCCAGCAGAGAATGCCATGTTGTACGCAGCCGCTATGGCCAGCAAGGTGAAGGCAGCTCTTCTTCTCCTTCATGTTTACCAGATTCCCGTCAGCATGGCGGAAGTACCTGTATTAATGATCTCCGCTGAAGAGTTGCGACATGCTGCTGATGAAGGTTTGAAACAGGCAAAATCCATCGTTGCCGCAGCCTATCCCTTGCTCGAAGTAAATACAGAAAGCCGCCTGGGTGAAGTAACAGAAGAGCTGAACGAACTATGTAAAACCACCAAGCCGCTTGCCGTAGTATCGGGCAAACATGGAAGTTCTGGCCTGGAGCGGTTGTTTTTCGGAAGCACTTCCCTATCAATAGTTAGACATGCAAGCTACCCGGTGGTAGTGGTTCCCGACCAAACCAGCGCTCGCGAAATCAAAAATGTAGCCCTGGCCATTGATGACCTGAAAGACCCTTTGCCCAAAGAAAAAATCAAAGAATTTATCAGCACCGTAGGTGCCCAATTACATATTGTTCATGTACAGAGTAATAAAACAGCCCACAATGAACTGGATGAAGTGGTATCCTTCCTGGGGTCCAAATGCACCACCGTTCACAGTGATGAATTTTTTGAAGGACTGCAGAATTATCTCACAGAACACCATATTGATATGCTGATCATCCTTCCCCACAAACATAGCTTTATGGAAAGGCTCACTTTCAGAACCCACACAGAAGAACTGCTTAAAAAATTAAGCATTCCCGTGGCCTGCATCATGGAATGATTAAAACTCCGCGTTCTTGGGAGTACGGGGGAATGCGATCACATCGCGGATATTGCCCATACCCGTAACAAACTGCACCATTCTTTCGAAGCCCAGTCCAAAGCCAGCATGCGGAACGGTTCCGTATCGCCTTGTATCAAGATACCACCACAATTCGGCTGATGGTACATGCATTTCTTCCATCCTTGCCACCAGTTTATCATAGCGCTCCTCGCGCTGTGAACCTCCTACGATCTCACCAATCCCCGGAGCCAGGATATCCATCGCGGCCACGGTTTTTCCATCTTCGTTCTGGCGCATATAAAATGCCTTGATCTCTTTCGGATAGTTGGTAACGATCACCGGCTTTTTGAAATGTTTTTCCACGAGGTAACGTTCATGCTCACTCTGCATATCAATGCCCCATTTTACATCGTACTGGAATTTTTTCTTTTTATAGGCTGGAGACTGTAATAATATATCAATTGCTTCCGTGTAAGTAATGCGCTCAAACTGGTTATCAACCACAAACTGGAGCTTTTGTACGAGATCCAGTTCACTTCTTTCCTGTTGTGGTTTTTGTTTTTCCTCATCCAGCAATCGCTGGCGGAGGAATTCCAGGTCATCCGAGTTATGCTCCATGGCATACCGGATAATGTATTTTATAAATTCTTCCGCAAGGTTTGCATTGTCTTCCAGGTCGCTGAAAGCCATCTCAGGTTCAATCATCCAGAACTCAGCCAGGTGACGGGCGGTATTTGAATTTTCCGCACGGAAGGTTGGGCCGAAAGTGTAGATATCTCCAAATGCGGTGGCTCCCAATTCTCCTTCAAGCTGTCCGCTTACTGTAAGATTGGTAGCCCTTCCAAAAAAGTCTTCACTGAAATCTATACTACCGTCTTCCTTGCGGGGAGGATTATCAAAAGGAAGCGTTGATACCCTGAACATTTCCCCGGCACCCTCGGCATCGCTTGCGGTAATGATTGGTGTGTGCAGGTAAACAAAACCCTTATCATTAAAAAATTTATGAATGGCAAACGCGAGTGTATGACGGATCCGGAACACGGCACCGAAAGTGCTGGTGCGGAATCTTAAATGAGCGATCTCTCTTAAAAATTCCAGGCTGTGTTTTTTAGGTTGCAACGGATATTTTTCCGCGTCGCTGTCGCCCAGTATCTCCACTTCGCTGGCCTTCAGTTCCATTTTTTGACCCTTGCCCAGCGATTCCACCAGGCTGCCCTTCACTTTTAGCGATGCGCTGGTTGTGATCCTTTTCAGCAAATCATCATTGTAGCGGCCAAGTTCAAGTACCACCTGCAGGTTCTGGTTGGTGGATCCGTCGTTGAGTGCAACAAACTGGTTATTCCTGAAACTGCGGACCCAGCCCATTACAGTTATCTCCTGTTCCTGCGGTTGAAGGCTTAATACTTGCCTGATCCTGGTGCGCTTATTGAACATAGTGTTTGCGTTTGAGATTTTGATCCATTCTGGTGTGGAGGGCAGCAAAGATACCGCCTCGCGGGATTAGCTGAAACCCAATTTTACAGGGGTTTGTAAGGCTTGTTAAACAAGCTTTAGCAAGGAACAAAAATTTTGATTTTGTCTTTTTAGGCTGTAAACTTGCACCGGAAACCGTTGAGAGCTCATACCTTTTATCTCACAACACCGGCTTTTTTCAGATCCCATTCATAAACAAATCAATAACAAACCAGACTGGTTTATCCGCCTGAAGCATCAAAAACAATAGTTTCTTATGTACGACATCTTGCAGTTGAATGATATGCTTGTTCCGGAATTGCTGGACATTGCTGAAGAATTAAAGATTGAAAACGCAAAAAAGCTGAACAAGCAGGAGCTTGTTTATAAAATCCTCGATAAACAGGCGGTGATCAGCAGCGAACAAAAAGGCGGTGCTGCCGATAGCGGAAAACGCAAGCGTATTGTGAAAGCCACTACAGCCAATTCAACTGAAGAAGCAATTGTAGAAGAGTCTTCTGAGCCAAAGAAGCCTGTAAAAAAAGCGGCTCCTGCCAAGAAAGAAGAAAAACCAAAAAGAGGAAAGAAAAAAGAAGAAGAACAACAACCCTTGCTCATAGAGGAAGAAGCGCAGCCGATGAATGAGGCGCAAAATTCCAATGTACAGGAAGAAGAAGAGCAACAGCAGGGTAATGAAAATATCAGCGACGCTCCTCAACAGGAAAAAGGCGGCGCACAGGTAAATAAATTTTACCCTCCGCGCCGTGAGCAGACATTCAACATTGAATTTGATGGTATCATCCTGGCAGAAGGTGTACTTGAAATGATGCCCGACGGTTATGGATTCCTCCGTTCCTCAGATTATAATTATCTCTCTTCACCCGATGATATTTATGTATCCCCATCCCAGATCAAATTATTTGGCCTGAAGACCGGTGATACCGTTTACGGTTCAGTGCGTCCTCCTAAAGAAGGCGAAAAATATTTCGCACTCCTTAAAGTGGAAACCATCAATGGAAAGAGCCCCGAAGAAGTACGTGACCGCGTACCCTTCGACTATCTTACTCCGCTTTTCCCGCACGAGAAACTCAACCTGTTTACTACCCCTAATGATTTTTCTACCAGGCTGATTGACCTTTTCACACCTATTGGTAAGGGCCAGAGGGGTTTGATCGTAGCCCAGCCTAAAACAGGTAAGACCATGCTGCTGAAAGCGGTTGCCAATGCCATCGCTGAAAACCATCCTGAATGTTACCTGATGGTGGTGCTGGTTGATGAAAGACCGGAAGAAGTCACCGATATGGAACGCAGTGTGAAAGCTGAAGTAATTGCTTCCACATTTGATGAGCCGGCGGAAAAACATGTAAAGGTTTCTACAATTGCGCTGCAAAAAGCCAAGAGACTGGTGGAGTGCGGACATGATGTGGTAATCCTTTTGGATTCAATTACCAGGCTGGCCCGTGCTCATAATACCGTGGCGCCTGCTTCAGGAAAAGTGCTTTCAGGTGGTGTTGAAGCCAATGCCATGCAGAAGCCAAAACAATTCTTTGGAGCTGCCCGAAAAATTGAAAATGGCGGATCTCTTACTATCCTGGCTACAGCCCTGATCGATACAGGTTCCAAAATGGACGAGGTGATCTTTGAGGAATTCAAGGGTACCGGCAACATGGAATTGCAGCTTGACCGCCGACTGGCCAACAAGCGCATCTTCCCTGCTATTGACCTGGTTGCTTCATCCACCCGTCGCGATGACCTGTTGCTGGAAAGAGAAGTACTTCAGCGCATGAACCTGCTACGTGTTTACCTCAACGATATGAATGCGGAAGAAGCAATGTCCGACCTCATCCGCCGTATGAGAGGTACCAAAAGCAATGAAGAGTTTCTTGCATCGATGAACGGATAATTCTCACACTGATAATATTTTGAAGGCAGGCTCCGGCTTGCCTTTTTTATTACTACCATCCTTCTATTCCACATGTACAATTCATCACATTCTCATACCCGGTCTCATTTTTGTATCTAATCCTCGAAACAAAAACCTTTAACATGAAACAAAACAGATTTTTCGCCCTTTTGATTGCAGGCGCCTGCACATTTACCGCCTGTAATGATAGCGGTGAGAATACTTCGGCAACCGGGGACACAACTAACAACACAGTTGACAACACAGGAGCAGCAAACACAGCAACTAATACAAACGAGTATGCTGCTTTTGCTGATGAGCTTGAAACCAACAGTGCCCAGGGTTACTATGTAAACCCTAAAACCGGTAAACCTTACAAAAAACTTACAGTTAACCGTACTTCAGGCGAGATCACTGATGAAAATAATGAGCCGGTTTGGCGTTATGTAGATAACCGCGACTGGTGGGTTTATGGATTGAACGAAAGCGATTGGTCCTGGAATAAATTAGGCGAAGCTAAAATGGACAAAGAGCAGCTGACTTATAAAGATGACAGTGGCAACTGGGTGAGCTACGATACTTACTGGAAGTCTAAAGACGAAAACATTTCCAAAAGCTGGAAAACAAAATCTGGTGACACCAAGATCAAAGTAAGCAAGGATGGTGATATCAAGATCAAGGATGAAAACGGCAAAACAAAATATGATGCCGATGATAAGAAAGTGAAAACTGACAAGGACAACTAATTAAACATAGTTTGAGTAAAAAATGCTTCCACAACGGAAGCATTTTTTATTTACAGGGATTGGTAGATACATTTGTAAGGTGAGTGTGCAAAGGATTTCCATACAGGATTTTTTAGCCGGCAGCCAGGGCAACATTGTGCTGGATGTAAGGTCTCCTGCTGAATACCGGCACGCCCATCTGCCGGGAGCCCTATCATTTCCATTATTCTCGGATGAGGAAAGGAAACAGGTAGGAACCGAATACAAACAGCAAAGCAGGGAACAGGCGATCAAAACCGGTCTTGATTTCTTTGGTCCCAGGATGAGAAAGATGGTGGAAGAGGCTGAGTCGCTTTTGCAAAAACAAACGGAAAGCAATCAGGAACAGCCTGGCAAAACCTTATACATCTATTGCTGGCGCGGGGGAATGCGCAGTGCAGCCGTGGCCTGGCTGATGGATCTTTACGGTTTCAAAGTGTATACACTGGCTGGTGGTTATAAAACTTTCCGCAACCATGTTCTGAAGTCCTTCGCCAACCCTTATTCATTCAGGATCCTGGGCGGCTTTACTGGTTCGGGCAAAACAGAAGTTTTGAACCAGCTGGGTAAACTCGGCGAACCGGTTATTGATCTTGAAGGCATAGCCTGCCATATGGGATCAGCCTTTGGCAGCTACCGGATGCCTCCGCAGCCATCGCAGGAAATGTTTGAAAACCTGCTTTACATGGCACTCGAAAAAACTAATTCAGAGGCTGGAGACAGGGAAATATGGCTTGAAGATGAAAGCCAGCGGATCGGCGACCTGAACCTGCCCAATGCTTTGTGGGAAAATATGAGAACCGCTCCAGTGTATTTTATGGATATCCCATTCGAAGAAAGACTGCTGCACCTGGTAGATGAATACAAGGATTGTGATACGGTAAAACTTATAGATGCTACTCAAAGGATCAGCAAAAGACTGGGACCCCTGGAAGCCAAAACCGCTGTCGGCCATCTCGAAGAGGGCAACCGCCTGGAAGCCTTCCGCATCCTGCTCCAGTATTACGATAAACGATATCTCAAGGGCCTGCACAATCGGGAGAACATATCAGCGTTATTAACTAAAATACCCTTTGAAACAGTGAGCCTGGCCAATGCCGGTGCACTAACCAAATATCAGCCTGCATGAAAAACCTCCTTCTTATCCTGTTCATTTGTACAGCCATAAGCTCATCCGCACAAAAGATCAGCGGCTTCTATACAGGTACGCTTTATAATGATTCTACTAAAATGACCCAGCGTTATGAGCTGGCAGTGAATGAATACAAGGGGAAAATTACAGGGTATTCCTATGTGACGTTCATAGCAAAAGATACTTTTTACTGGGGCATTCGCAAGGTGAAAGCTACTATCGTAGGCGATTCCCTGGTGGTGGAAGATGATAAGATCGTTGCCAATAATTTTCCAGAACCACCCGCGAAAAAAGTAGGCCGGATCATTACCATCCCGCTGAATGGCCAGGACAGCATTATAAGCCTTAACGGCACCTGGAAGACCAACCAGACCAAAATATATTATTCAGTTCCGGGGTCCATTAAACTTGACCGCTCAGCAGACAGCTCCCGCTCCCCCCTCATCAGTCACCTCCGGGAATTAAAGATCATCCAGGACCCGGTGTATGCAGAGGAGGTTGTGAAAGAAAATAAAGAGACAAGGGTGAAGGTGAAAAAAGAAGCTCCTAAGGTGGAAACAATAGCCGAACCTGCAGAAGAAGTAATTCCTGTTTCAAACACCCCGGTTTTACTGGCTTATCACCAAAGGGCCAATAAATTATTGCAGACCCTGGATGTACAATCCGACAGCCTGGTATTGGCATTTTATGATAATGGCGTGGTTGACGGTGATTCGGTTTCGGTTTATCTCAATGGCCAGAATATCATTTCAGCTATCCGCCTGAAAACGGTTGCCACCAAGAAGACCATCCAGGTCGCATCTGCCGGAAATCTTGAAATCTTGCTTGTTGCGGAGAATCTTGGTTCCATTCCACCAAATACAGGACTCATGACCATCACCGATGGAGATAAGGTTTACCAGGTCAATTTCAGCGCAGATATGAAAACCAACGCATCAATTATTATTAGAAGGAAGAAGGAGTGATCATGCAATGTGTGAATTTTCTTTGCTTTTTTCTTAGCGCCTTTTGCGTCCTCAGCGGTTAATTCATAAATTCTGAATCGTCACATCTTCATACTTTCACATCCTAAAACATGCATCCCATGTGGACATCATCTTCTGACAGTCTTTACCGAAAATTCCAGTTCGCGGACTTCAGCGAAGCATTCGCATTCATGACAAGGGTAGCCTTTATTGCAGAGAAGATGAACCACCATCCCAAATGGACCAATGTCTATAACACTGTAGAAATTTGGCTTTCAACTCATGATGCGGGAGATGTGGTAACTGACAAAGACAGGAAACTCGCTGATAAAATTGATGCTTTAGCCTGATGCAGATTACTGATACGGTTTTAATGATCCGGCCTGCTTCCTTCGGTTTTAATGCTGAAACGGCAGCCAATAATTATTTTCAGAATGCTCCTAGGGATT
>CBDUBK010000066.1:0-8091 GCA_965365375.1 uncultured bacterium
CCGCGGCGGGAGGCGGGGGCAGGGGAATGAGGGTTATCCGGAGCATGGAGGAACTGGAAAAATCATTCAGGGAGGCAAAACGTGAAGCGCTCAATGCTTTTGGTGATGATACTGTGTTTTTTGAAAAATTCATTGACCAGCCTAAGCATATAGAGGTGCAGGTAGTGGCAGACCATCATAAGAATGTGATGCACCTCTTTGAAAGGGATTGCAGTCTACAGCGCCGCTTTCAAAAAATAGTGGAAGTAGCACCTTCCTTCAACCTGGCGCAAGATGTTAAAGAAAAAGTATATAAGTATGCAGTTGAGATCTGCAGCGCGGTCAACTATAATAATGTAGGTACGGTTGAGTTCCTGGTGGATAAGGCCAACCAGGTATATTTTATAGAAGTCAATCCAAGGATCCAGGTAGAACACACCGTTACAGAAATGATCACGGGTATAGACCTGGTCAAGACCCAGATCCACGTAGCCGAGGGATATTCCCTGTTCGATCCTGTGATCAGCATGCCCCGGCAGGACCAGGTGAAAAAGAATGGCTTTGCGATCCAGTGCCGCATCACCACGGAAGATCCTGAAAATGATTTTATGCCGGATTATGGAACCATACTGGCCTACAGGAGCGCTGAAGGTTTCGGCATCCGCCTTGATGAAGGCAGTGTATATAATGGTGTAAGAATCTCACCCTTTTTTGATTCTCTTCTCGTAAAAGTAACTGCGCATTCCAATACAGTGGATGATACCGTTCACAAACTGAACCGGGCACTGCGCGAGTTCCGGATCAGGGGTGTGAAGACCAATATCAGGTTTCTTCTTAATATTATTAATCACCCGGTCTTTATTTCAGGTGAAGCTTCCGTCAATTTCCTGCAGCAGCACCCTGAGATATTTGTGATCCGAAAGGAGCAGGACCGGGGCACCAAGATCCTGCGATATCTCGCCGAGATCACCGTGAATGGGCACCCAGATATCAAAAAGCCTGACCACAGTAAAAAATTTGACAAGCCTTTGATCCCACCATATGACGCATCAGCAGTTATTTCACCGGGATTCAAACAAAAACTGGATGCGGAAGGGCCGGAAGCTTTGTGTCAATGGTTGTCCAGTGAGAAAAAGATCTATTATACAGATACAACTTTCAGGGATGCGCACCAGTCCTTGCTTGCCACCCGGGTCCGCAGTATTGATATGCTAAAAGTGGCAGGGTCATTTGCACAGCATTTCCCGCAAACATTCTCTATGGAAGTTTGGGGAGGAGCCACATTTGATGTCTGCATGCGTTTCCTGTACGAAGATCCCTGGCAGCGGCTGCAGTTGATCCGCAAAGCCGTGCCGAATATTTTACTCCAGATGTTATTGAGGGGAGCAAACGCGGTAGGGTATAAGGCCTATCCGGATAACCTGGTAGAAGCATTTGTTGAAAAGAGCTGGGAAAACGGTATTGATGTCTTCCGCATTTTTGATTCTCTCAACTGGATGCCTAACATGGAAAAGAGTATAGATGCGGTCAGGAAAAAAACCGGTGGCATCGCAGAAGTCTCCATGTGTTACACCGGCGATATCCAGGATAATAAGCGAACAAAATACAGTCTTGATTATTATAAAAAATTCGCAAAGCAAATTGAGAACAGCGGTGCCCATATGCTTGCCATCAAGGACATGAGCGGCCTTTTGAAACCATGGGCCGCTTATGAACTGGTAGGGGAGCTGAAGCAGGTCATTTCTATTCCTATCCACCTGCATACACATGATACTTCATCACTGCAGGCTGCCACATATCTTAAAGCTATTGAGGCCGGGGTGGATGTGGTGGATTGTTGTATCGGCGCCATGTCCGGGCTCACTTCACAACCGAACCTGAATGCTGTTGTTGAAATGATGAAGTTTCATGAAAGAGATCATCCTTATGATATTGAAGTGCTGAACCAGCATTCTACCTATTGGGAGGCAGTGCGTGAATTCTATTACCCGTTTGAAAGTGGAATGAAGGCCAGCAGCGCTGAAGTGTTTTATCATGAGATACCGGGCGGGCAGTATTCCAACCTTAAGCCGCAGGCGGAATCATTGGGACTCGGTGAAAAAATCGAGGATATTAAAAAGACCTACAGGGAAGTCAATGAATTGTTTGGTGATATCATCAAGGTTACACCTAGTTCAAAAGTAGTAGGGGATATGGCTTTGTTTATGGTGACAAATAATCTTACTGCAGCGGATATAAGAGAAAACGGGATGAATATTTCATTTCCTGAATCCGTTATCTCCTTTTTCAAAGGAGATATCGGTCAGCCTGTTGGTGGCTTTGAACCGGTATTGCAGAAGATCATCATCAAGGATGTGAAACCATATACCGACAGGCCGAATGAACACCTGGCTCCAATAGATTTTGATAAAGAGCTTGAGCTTTTCAAACAGAAATTTGATGAATCAGTTACGTTCACCGACCTGCTATCCTTCCTGCTTTATCCAAAAGTATTTGAAGCATTCTTCCACAGTAAAAAAGAATTTGGCGAAGTATGGCATATTCCAACGGTCAATTTCTTTTATGGTCTCAAGCCGGATGAGGAAGTGCTGATCGAGATTGCAAAAGGGAAAAGTATCCTGGTGCGGTTGCTGACGCATACAGAACCGGACGAAGATGGAAAACGAAAGGTGTTCATGCGACTCAATGGACAAACGAGGATCATAGAGGTGCAGGATAAATCAGTGAAAGTGGTATCAAGGGAAAATCAAAAAGCAGACAAGGGCAATAAAAAACAGGTGGCAGCACCATTGCAGGGTAAATTATCGCAGGTGCTGGTGAAAGAAGGCGATACTGTAAAAAGAAACCAGCCATTGTTTGTAATTGAAGCTATGAAAATGGAGACCACCATTACTGCTACAGAAGAAGGAAAAATTTCGCAGGCAGTTTTAACAGCCGGTGCAATGGTCAAAACTGATGACCTGGTAATGATACTGGATTGATTAAATTCTCTTTGCAATCAAATTCATAAAAAAAATCCCGGACTGTCCCGGGATTTTTTATGCAGTTAGTATTGGTTCACTGATTATTCTTCTGTTTCAACATTCGTTCTCTCAATATTGATCAATGCCCTGCGGTTCATGCTTCTTCCATCCGGGTTATCCCTTCCGTTGATGAGTTCCATTTCAACAGGACAGCAGGCGCCGAATGAGGCGAAGCTGATGCGGGAAGGATTGATGCCTTTCTGGACCAGGTAATCAGCGCAGGCTTTTGCACGACGGTCTGAAAGTTTTGCATTGTATTCAGCCGACCCGAGACCATCAGTATAACCGGAGATCTGGATGGTAGCAAGCGTATCCATCATCAATACATTATAAATTGAATCCAGTTGTACACTGCCTCTTTCTTTAATGGCGCTGCGGTCAAAATCAAAGTAAACAGTTACTACATTCTCTACTTTGATCACCAGTTTTTTCTCGAGGCAAATGGTGCTGCTCATGAGCGTATCCGTATGCCAGGCCGAGTGGTTTACTGAATCAATGCTTACTCCGGAATTCTTTCCTTCATATTTTGGTTTGGTGATGGAGATTTCAGAAAGTTCATCAGCTGCCAGTGCAAAACTATAGCGGCCATCCTCACCCGTACGGTATTCCAAGGTTTTTCCTGATGCATCTTTCAGCACAACCAGGGCATCTGCAAGCGGTGATGCATCACGGCAATCGCGTACAATACCTGTAAGAGCTTTTTTCTTTCCTGCCTTGCTTACCTGGTATAGGGCCAGGCAACATTCCATACCACGGTCAGAACTGAAATAAGCTTTGTCCAGCAGGTTTTTTCCAGTAGCAACAAAATACATATCATCACGGGATGAGTTTACAGGGTATCCCATGTTTTCCGCAGCTTGCCATGCATTGATTTCTCCTTTTGCTGAATAAAGGTCATAACCACCCATGCCGCCAATCCTGTCTGTAGAGAAAACCATTGTGTTGCTCTGCAGGTGGTGGAATGGAGATAATTCGTTTGCTGATGTATTGATGCCACCGGCATTTACTGCATTTCCGGTAGTGCCATCTTCCTTTAATGGGGCATACCAGATATCGTAGCCACCTTTTCCGCCAGTGCGGTCAGAGGCAAAGAACAGGTATTTACCATCAGCAGTGCAGAAAGGTTGCTTGGTGGAAGCACCCTGCATGTTGATGGAGAGTAGTTTTGGCTGGCTCCACCCGCTCCCGGTTTTAGCAGCTACATAAATAGCAGGAGGTTCATTATTCCTCCACTGGGTTAAATATAAATACCGTGTGTCTGCACTGATGCTGGCAGCACCCTGGTTAAATGTTGAATCCAGTGATTCAAATACAAGAGGCATTTGCTGTTGCAGTGCATTAGCTGTGATGGTGGCAGCAAATAACCTGTTCACATATGGATTGATATTTACCTGGGCTGGCCTCGTTTGCGTGCTCGTCACGATCATTTGATCATTTTGTGCAGCAGGTGCAAACAAACCTTTTTCATTTCCGAGAGGAGATTGAAGTTTTTCAACTGAGAACAAAGGAAGGTCTGCTCTCTTCATCTGCGCAAGGATAAAATCCAGGGTCAGTTGCTCATTTTTTGCGGCCTGTTCATATGAAGATGCTGAAGCATTGTTTGACAGGAAAAGCTTGATGGATTCACGCGCATCCTCATAATTACCGAGTGAACGCTGGCATACGGCATACCAGTATAAGGCATCCGCATGTTTTGCAGGATCTGCTGCGAAAGTTTTTTTATAGGCAACCGCTGCCTCTTTCCAGTAGTGGGCCAGGCGGTAGCTTTCTGCCTGCCTGTACATGATGTCTTCGCGGCTTCCGGATTTACCGGTTTTGCCCTCCGCATTCCTGTTGGCATTCAGTGGAAAATCACTGCTGTTTTTCTTTTTAACCGGGGGTTCCAGGAACTGCTGGTAAAGATTCGCTGCGGTATAATAATCTCCCTGGCTAAATAATTTATCTGCCAGAACAAGCCTTTTATCTGTCTGGCTGTTTGCCTGCAACAGCATTGAGCATCCCAGGAGCACCAGGATAATCCTGTTCAGGATAATCATCACTTCTTTGTTGGGAAGCATGTTATTCCTTGGAGAAAAAAAGTTCGTATTCATAGTATATTGATCTCTTGGATGGATAAATATTTGATAACAGGTTTACAACCTCGGACAGGGATTAAAATCAAGAACACTTTTAATGCCTTTACGCATGATATAGGAAAAACTCAGTTCAAAACTGTTCACATTCCTTGTTTGAGCTCCTAGTTTTGAAGTGTTCACATCATAACTGAGTCCCACCAGGAAATTTTTATAATCCACTCCGAAATAAGGAGCAACAGCATCCTTGTACCTGTAGTAAGCCCCCAGCATCACATCTGTTTCATCATTCACAATTTTCCTTGCGTAAACACCAAGCATGGTTTCCCTGGCATTTCCCTGCTGGTTATAAAGAAAATGAGGTACAAGCATCAGGTCATTCATCAGGTTGAGGCTCACACCACCATGAACGGTATAACGCATGGGTATCACATTCAGTTCAACACTCTGGGTTGAGATGATCGGGTCACTTGGTTTATTGATATGGAAGAAGGAAATTCCTCCGAATACATTGAATTTTTTACCTGGTGCCGCATCATAATACATGGCACCTGTACCCATGTCAAGCGTGGTGGCCGAAGTAGCTGCAAAACTTTCGGTTGTGGGATTACCACCGTTGTATCCTGTGATCGGATTCCATTGTTCGCCCCATTTGAATTTTGACTGGTCTACACTGCGGCTGATCAGCCCTGCCTGCATGGCAAATACCACGCGGTGATGATCATCCTTTCCAAATTTCACCCCGGTGTAAGCGATTGATCCGTATGCATTGAAATAATTGAATCCTGCATCACCGGCGGACTGGTTCATCAGGTTTACTCCAAGTGCAAGGTTATTATTTGTTCTTGCATCAAAGGAAATACCGCCGGTCCTGTATGGATTGCCCATAGCGCCCCACTGGCTGCGGTAAATAGCCGAAACACGGTAGTCGCCATCGCTGCTGCCCACCATGGCAGGGTTGATGTACATGGGATAAGTATAATTCTGCGTGAAATGCGGATCTGTCTGTGCCGCGGCCTGCAGCACGCACAAGACCAGGCAGATGGAAAGAAGTGGCAGTTTCATCGGATTATTTTTCATATTAGTTGGATATGGCTTTATAAATTTTGCTCGTTTCTAGATAGGATTATCTCAATAGGGTTATGTTTCCTTTCAGGTTGAGGGTTCTTCCATCCATCATTACAACCTGGAGGGTGTATACATACACACCAACCGGTTGTGGTTTGCCCTGGTGTCTTCCGTCCCATCCTGTATTCTTATCAGTGATGCGCTGTACCTGTTCACCCCACTGGTTAAAAATGCGCATGTCTATACGGTTGATATAATTTCCATAGACTTTCAAAAGATCATTTTTGCCGTCATTGTTTGGCGAGAACACGTTAGGTACAAATACATCTTTATCGAGAGCATTGATGGTAATCGTATAAACGTATGGTGCACCGGCGCAACCATTGATAACAGGTGTGATAGTGATCGTAGCAACAACCGGCGCGCTTCCGTTATTCACTGCTGTGAAAGAAGGAATATTACCCGTTCCTGATGCAGGTAGGCCTATGGAAGGATTGGAATTGGTCCAGTTGAAACTTACTCCTGCCGGCGATCCGGTAATACTGTTGCCTGGGATGATGGCTCCATCATTAACCACAGTATCCTTATTGCCACTGAATACCGTTGCCACAGGCACTACGGTTACATTCAGGGTGGTTCCTGCAGTAGCGCACTGGCCTGGTGCGGATGTGAAAGTATAGACACCCGATGACTGGTTATTGATGACCGCAGGACTCCATGTGCCTGTAATACCATTTACTGAAGTAGCAGGTAAAACTGGAGGAGTGCTGCCCGTACAAAGATTGAGTGATGTTCCAAAACTGAAATTCGGTGTCAGTATCGGGTTGACAGTTACTGTAAATGCAGCTATGCCGATACACTGGCCAGGTACAGGATCCGGGGTGAAAGTGTAAACAGCAGAAGCAGTATTGCTTACAGTTGCGGGACTCCAGGTTCCGGTAAATCCATTGTTGGAAGTGGTGGGTAGTGTTGGTACTGCAGCACCTGAACAGATAACCAGTGAAGTTCCAAAATCAAATACCGGGATGGTATTTGGAGTAACTGTTACCGTAAAGGTCACAGGGCTTGCGCAAACATTTGTTATTGGATTGAATGTGTAAACCCCGGATGCCTGGTTACTTACTACCGCGGGACTCCATGTTCCATTTACACCATTGGTGGATGCCGTTGGCAGCGCAGGCACGGAAGCGCCCGCACAAATGGAAAGTGATGTTCCGAATGCGAATGTGGGAACAGTATTGGGGTTAACGGTTACTGTAAAACTTGTTGTTGTAGCACAGGTTCCTGCAGTTGGTGTAAACGTGTACGTGCCACTGTTGTTATTATCAACTACAGCAGGACTCCAGGTTCCCTGTATACCATTGGAGGAAGTATTAGGAAGAGCAGGAACAATTCCTCCTTCGCAAATTCCAAGTGATGTTCCGAATGAGAACACAGGTACTACATTCTGGTTTACGGTTACAGTAAAACTTACCGGCAGGTAACATGCATTACCTGAAGGGGTGAACTGGTAAACACCTGAAGCGGTATTGCTTACTGTTGCCGGGCTCCAGGTTCCTGTGATACCATTGTCAGAAACAGCTGGTAATGCCGGAACAGAAGCGCCTGCACAAATGGTAAGTGAAGTACCGATACTGAATACAGGGAGTACAGTTGGTTGAACCGTTACTGTTAGAGTTGCAGGCAATGCACACAAGCCTGCAGTTGGAGTGAAGGTATAGCTGCCTGAATTCTGGTTATCTATTGCCGACGGGCTCCAGGTTCCTGTGATACCATTTGTTGAAGTTGTTGGAAGGGCTGGTGCTGTGCTGCCTGCGCAAAGGTTGAATGAAGTACCGAAACTGAATACCGGTGTTACATTTGGATTCACCGTCACTGCAAAACTAACCGGCAATGCGCAAACGCCTGCCGCAGGTGTATAGGTGTATGTACCTGAGTTGTTGTTGTCA
>CBDUBK010000067.1:0-8045 GCA_965365375.1 uncultured bacterium
CAGCCAACAATTTTAAAAATGAATTTGCACCATACCGTGCTGCACCTTATTGCCGGGCATTGGTAGGAGACCAGAATCCCGGGAAACCTGAAACTGCATACTGGACAGAATTTTTAGGAAAGCGTGCTCCATTTACAAAAGGTCCCGAGCAGGGAGCGAGGAAAAATAAAACCGCTGTAGTTTTCTGTGAATTTTTCCCGGTAAGGCGTGGGTATTACAAAGGAGAACTCAGTCTCATTACCATGGATGCTTCTGAAATGGAAGAAGGAGACCTCACACGCCGGTATATTGATTTTATTGAAGCGGCTATCCACAAGCGACCTGCCAACTACCTGTGGAGCCACAGGCGCTGGAAACATAAATATAAGGATGCTTATGAGCCCTTGCTGCTGAACAGGTCAACAGTCAGGAAGTCTATAGTCAGTAGCCTGTAATCTGTAACCAGCTTCATCGAAGGTGGATATCTCGCAGCTCGCAGCTCAAAGCTCGCATCTTCTCTTAGTTCAACACTCTCGCTTCCTTTTCCACCTTGATCTTCGGTTCTTCCTTGATCTTGTTCCAGCCACCAAGAACATTTCTCAGGTTATGAATGCCCTGCCTTTTTAACAATGAAGCAGCGATCACACTGCGGTAACCACCTGCACAATGCACATAGATATTCTGGTCTTCTTCGAAATCAGCAAGATGGAGTGGATTATTGAGTTCATCCAGGGGAAGACTCATGGCGTCCTTTACATGCCCGTCAGCATATTCAACCGGTTTTCTTACGTCGAGCACTACGATCTTGTCATCAAAGGGCAGATCCATGGCCAGTTCATCAGCTTCCACATCAATGATCATATCAATAGGTTCACCGGCGTTTTTCCATGCCTCAAATCCACCATCCACAAATCCTTTTACTTTGCTGAAACCTACACGTGCAAGTCGGATCACCGTTTCTTTTTCCTTACCTGGTTCTGTTACCAGGATCATTTCCGATTGAAAAGGCAGAAGACTTCCTGCCCATTCAGCAAATCTTCCTTCCAGCCCTATGAATACTGAACCGGGGATGAAGCCATGTGTGAAAACACCTGCGTGCCTGGTATCAAGTACCATCACTTCTTCACTGATCAGTTTTTTTACTTCATCGATGGAAAGCGGTTTCAATCCCTGTTCCAGGATGGAATTGATGCTTTCATATCCTTCCTTATTGATCTGCGCATTGATGGGGAAATATTGCGGTGGTGCAGACAGGCCATCAGTAACAGCTTTGATAAATGCCTGCCTGTCAGCAGCCTTCAATGCATAATTCTGTTCTTTTTCTTCGCCGATCGTGCTGAATGTATTGGGCCCGAGGTTTTTACCGCATGCGCTGCCCGCGCCATGAGCAGGATATACGATCACATCATCTGCCAGGGGCATCAGCTTGTTTTGCAGGCTGTCGTACATCATACCTGCAAGGTCCTGCATGGTAAGTGTTTCACCTTTTTGTGCCAGGTCAGGACGGCCCACATCTCCAACAAACAAGGTATCGCCGGTGAATACACAATGATCTTTGCCATCTTGGTCCTTGAGAAGATAACAGGTAGATTCCAGTGTATGACCCGGGGTGTGGAGAACTGTTATGGAAACTTCGCCAAGCTGGAATTTTTCTCCGTCGCCGGCTACATGCACATCGAATTTGGTTTCAGTATTGGGACCATAAATTATTGTAGCGCCCGTAGCCTTTGAAAGGTCAATATGGCCGCTTACAAAATCCGCATGGAAATGTGTTTCGAAAATGTATTTGATGCTTGCATTTCTTTCTTTAGCCAGCTGCAGGTAAGCATCTATATCACGAAGGGGGTCAACAATGGCAGCTTCACCATTGCTTTCAATATAATAAGCGGCTTCACTGAGACAGCCGGTATATAATTGCTGAACGAACATATCAAAATTCTTTAGCGGCAAAAATAATCTATTTGCTGCCAAAGAATTTGTAAAGAACGTTGCGTTTACTTCAGTAATTCATGAACAATGCCATGTACCTGGTCCAGGCGGTCATAGTTCACAGAATAGTAAATAAACTTGCCATCACGTACGGTATTTACATAACCTGCTTTACGCAAAATGGCCAGGTGCTGGGAAGCAACGGATTGTTCGAGGCGAAGCTTGACATAAATTTCAGTTACAGTCATTTTGCCGTTCTGGTGAATCAGTTTCATGATCTGCTGGCGAAGCTTATGGTTGATGGCTCTTAAAATAAGCGCTGCCTTCTTCAATTGTATCACATCTATCCTTAACTCGGTGGAAGCTGATACTGACGGTTCTAAAATTTCGTTAGTCATAGACATATTCTTATTCAGAGTACAAATTTATAATTTGATTACGCTATTGCAAATCAAATTGATATAAATACCGGAATATTACTAAGATTCTTTAACGATTGAGTGAAAATCCTTACCGTAAAATGGCACTGTATACGCCAGATCGGCATATTCTCCATTTTTTAACTTTTCAGCCGCAAGAGCAACCAGGTCCTGCGCAGATGTATTGATGCTCCCAAAAACAGCATTTGAATGATTGATTATTGCTTTGAATTTATCACTTCCATTACCAAAGAAAAAGATCTGATGCTGATCCAGCTGGTCTGAAAATGATGAAGGATCAAGTATTTTATTGGTTGAAGGCATGATCCATTGGTAAGATTCATTGAACAGGGCTGTGAAAACTTCCATTCTTCTTGCATCTATCATCGGGCATAACCAGGCATTCTCCTGCTTGCCTGCTGCCCTTGCCATCTGCTCTAATGTATTGATAGTGATCAATGGTATAGAGAGTGCATAACATAAACCCTTCGCTGCGGACATGCCGACTCTTAGGCCGGTATAAGAACCAGGTCCCGCACTTACTGCAATTGCATTCAGGTCATGCGGCTGCAGATTCTGCTCTTTCAAGCTTTCGCTGATGGTAACATGCAGCCAGCCTGCCGCATCCCTGGGAGCAGGATTCATTTTTGTATCCAGCACAGTATTACCTGAAGTAATGCAGATGGAAGAAGCCTGTACAGCCGTATCAATGTGTAAAACAATACTCACGGCGGCAAGTTACTAAATAAAGATAGCCGGCTTAACTCACAGGTGGTCTTGCATCATCCTTGGTACTGCGGATCAGACTGATGCCGGTAAAAAAGAAGATGGCACCCAGGCCTCCATAGATTACTAAGGTCTTGATCTGGCGTTCAGTGCCCTGCGCATTCATAAATAATGTGGCAAAATAAATCAGCCCGCTGATCCCAAGTATGGTCAGAATAATTCCAAATGTGCGCTTTACGTTCATATCAGGGTTTTGGATATGAATGCAAAAGCGCTGCCAGCAGTGTAATTACTTAATTCCGTAGCTGTCCCCAGACCTCACCCGGAAGCTTGAGACCGGTTTGCTGGTTCTCCGAAACAGGCAGGACAATAGCAGGTTGGTTATTATTGAAAGTTGTTTTCGCGAAAACGGTTTTCAGCGGACCAGAAGTAAAGAACAGGCGTTGTGCGGATACACTGAACCTGTATTCCCCGATTTCATTGCTCGTGGAAATTTTGTACTGGCGATCATCCAGGATGATGATATCACCTTTCTCCCATTTTAACTGGTTGTTCTTGAATACCGTTTCATATTTCCCGGCCGGAAGGGCAGTTGCCTGGCTGTCCTGCGCGGTAGATTGATGAGAAAAATAAAGGCAGAACAAGAGTAAAAAAGATTTCATAGGGATTAGTTTGTTCCTCGAACAAGGTAAGGTAAAAAATATGTGCAGGCAAGGGATTCTTACTGGGAAAATTACTTAGGGATAAAGGTTTTTGGCCATAAGCCAATGGCCAATGGCCATTAGCTTTATTCCACATACTTCCTGTACAATGTATACAGGATCTTCAGATCTCCTTCTTCAAGTGTTCCGCTATTATCAACCTGCAGGAATTTTCTTTTGAAAGCCCTGATAGCGGCAACAGAATCACGGGTATCATACCCGATGATGCGCATGGCATCCATGCTGTTGAAATGAGCAGGCAGTGCGACACCCGTTGTATCCGACCACCATAAACCAAAACCCTCATCTGCCATTCTCTTCCAGGGAAACAAAACATTTGGATCCACCTTGCGTGTGGGTGCGATATCCGAATGGCCGATAAAATTGGCAGTTGGAATGCCATATGTTCTTTTGAGTCCGCCTAATACTTTTACCAGGGCAATGAGTTGTTCTTCTGTAAATGCTTCCTGGCCGTTATTATCAATCTCAATGCCAATGGAAGATGAATTGATATCAGTCTGGTTGCCCCACCTTCCCACACCACCATGCCAGGCTCTCAGGTAATCATTCAGCATATGATGCACTTTTCCATCCTTGCAGATCACGTAATGGGCACTCACCTGTGTCCTGGTAAGGGTAAATGTTTTGAGTGTCTGCTCACAACTGTTTTGCGCGGTATGGTGAATGATCACATAATTGGGTTTGCGCAGGTTGAAGTTCGTTGTACCTACCCATTCACCTGTAGTTAGAGAATCAGTGACTGGAGTTTTACTGATGGATTTAGCCAGTGCTTTTGCCTGCTTTTTATAGGTTTTATTGGTTGCAGCATACGGGCGGGGCTGGCATTGGGTAAACAGGAATGGCAATGCGATGATAAGGGCCAGGGGAAAGAAATGCTTCATAATGTCAAAGCTAATAGCCAAAAGCCATTGGCCAATGGCTGATCGCCCTTTGCTGCTGGTGGTTTGGTTTTTGTAAATACTTGAATAAATCAAGGTTATGAAACTGGATGTAAAGGATAAAAAAGTTGCCGTGCTCACGGCAGATGGTTTTGAAGAAATTGAATTAACCAGTCCCGTGAAGGCACTTCGTGACGCAGGTGTGACTGTGCACATCATCTCCCCGGAAAAAGGTAAAGTAAAAGCCTGGGACCATGATCACTGGAGCATTGAAATAGATGTGGATCATCAACTCGAAGATTCAAACCCCGAGGATTACGATATGCTGCTCCTGCCCGGAGGTGTATTAAACCCCGACAGTTTGAGAACCAACAAGGCAGCGGTTTCATTTGCACAGCATTTCCTGGAGCAGGGTAAACCCCTGGCCGCCATTTGTCATGGACCTCAGACCCTGATAGAAACCGGTATGCTCGACGGAAGAACGATGACCTCGTATCCGGCAATAAGAACCGACCTCGTAAATGCAGGTGTTGACTGGCAGGATAAGGAAGTGGTTGTTGATAATGGTCTTGTTACGAGCCGCAGCCCCAAAGACCTCGAGGCATTCAATAAAAAGATGCTGGAAGAATTGCATGAAGGCAGGCATGATACAACTGCACAGTTCACGCATGCAGACAATAAATTCTAAAAAAAAAGCTCCGACAAAAATGTCGGAGTCTTTTTTTGTACAACTAAGCCACCAACGAAAGTCATTTTATAGAAACATGCATGGGAAACTGGTAGGATGATGCGATCACTTCCACATCTGCTTCCCTGCGTAATAACAATATTTTCTCGATCGTAAAATACTCATGAAAAGTTTTACGTGCATAATGATTGGCCACTGATTCAAATTCACTCCCTGCCATCCCGCCAGCCAGCAATATACCCTGCGGATTACAAAATTGCAAGGGTGGACAATCATTGGATGTAATAAAACCATCCAGCATCTTCAAGCTGCGGAAAAAACTGGTAAATGCACCATTTTCATTCACCCTTACATAAAGCGAATGCGGCGGAATCGCATTGTAATTGATCACCTGCAATTGCTGCGTATCCTGCAAAGCACAGATATTCCCGATCCACCTGCTCAGGGTGGCTTCCATCTCGGGTTTAGCAGAAAAAACCGCCAGCTCAATAGTGGGTGTATCAACCCTGGGTTCTCCAAAATCTGATTGAAATTGTTTTTGTTCTTCAACCAGTTTTTTCAATAGAATATGGTCCGGTATGGCAACCAGCCGGTAACTTATCAACTCATATTTTTTTTCAGCAACCATAGCACTTATCACCCCTTGATAATTTATTTAGCATAAATTTACTAAATAAATTAGTCAAACCCAACTTATGGAATACAATATTTTTTCTGTGCCTTCGGTATCATCTTCCAATCCAAAACACCGGGAGGAAAATTTTATTGACCTGAATGAAAAACTTGTGCGCAACAGGGAAAGTACTTTTTTCCTGAAGGTCAACAGCCAGGCCATGCTGGAAGCTGGAATATCCCAGGGTGATGTGGTGATCGTTGACCGTTCTCTCAAACCCGAGAATGGCAAGGTGGTGATCGTGATGCTGGATGGTGAAATGCTCATCAGGAGGCTTGAGATCCACAATCATAAAAAGAGACTGCTGCCAGCAAGTTCAAGGCTCGCGCCAATTGAGATCAGCGAAGGTTCATTCTTTGCAATATGGGGAGTGGTCACTTTTGTGATTCACAGTCTATAGCCAATGGCTTGCCATTTGTATGTATAGCTTTAAAGTCATATGCCTGAAGGTCCTTCACTGGTGATTGCTAAAGAAGAAATGAATAAATTTTCCGGTCGCAAAGTCCTGGAAGCTTCCGGCAATGCCAAAATTGACATGGCGAGACTGAAGAACCAGAAGCTGGTGGAGATAAGAACCTGGGGTAAACATCTACTGCTTTGTTTTAATGGCTTCACCATCCGGATACATTTCCTGATGTTTGGCACCTACAGGGTCAATGAAAAAAAAGAGGCAGTACCAAGGCTCCATCTCTTATTTGCAAAAGGAGAACTGAATTTTTATACGGCTGCCGTGAAAATTCTTGAAGAGCCGCTGGAAAGCCTTTATGACTGGAAGGCTGATGTTCTCAGTGAAGAATGGGATGTAAAGGCGGCACTGAAGAAATTAAAAGCGGTACCTGCAATGCTGGTAGTTGATGCGTTACTTGACCAGCAGATCTTCTCCGGGGTAGGCAATATTATCAAGAACGAAGTGCTTTACCGCATCAAAGTTCATCCCAAAAATAAACTAGGGGACCTGCCTCCTAAAAAACTGAAAGAGCTGGCCGACCAGGCGCGTAAATACAGTTTTGATTTCCTCGAATGGAAAAAAGCCTTCGTACTAAAAAAACACTGGCTGGCGCATACCAAAAAAACCTGCAAAAGGGATGGTGAAAAAATTATTAAGGAATACCTGGGCAAGACCCAGAGAAGAACTTTCTATTGTCCTGCATGCCAGCAACTCTATGCTTCGAAATTGCCGGCAAAGAAGGTTTCACGCAAAGGCACGAAAAAGAAAATTAAATAAAGTTTCAATTTATTCTTTATTGGAATGAGAGATATCAGCTGCCTGGAGTCGCTTTACTTATTTTCTTGTGGTAAAAGCAGAATCGATATAGATGCCGATGCGGTGCGTCCTTAATTGGTAGGCCGACTTTTCCACCTCACCGGAAAGTTTATACGTAATGGCCCGTGAGGGTTGTTTGGGCATATGGCAGTCAATGCAGTTGTCTTTCAGCCTTTGTTTTTCTACATCATTTTTTACAAATGAATGCGGTACGTTTTGATGACAGCTGCTGCAAATGGCTGAATAAGCCTGGAGGTTACCTGAAGCATCAGCATGCGGGTTGTGACAGCTGGAACAGTCAAGTGTACGGGTTTTCCTGAAACATGCACTTTGTGCCAGCAATTGGAACTGGTTGCCATGAACATCAAAGCGGGCCTCAGCCCCTGTGCCGCTCCAGGTTGTGAAATATTGGGAAAGTGTGTCACCGGGTTTAAAACGAAAAGTGGATTGCACCTGTATCTTGTTATTTCCTGAATGACAAACTGCGCAGGCATCCAGTTTACGTTCTCTTGATAAGGATGAAATATCGGTGATATATTTTGCAATCTTTGAGCCCGGGTTATTGGTATGGTATTGAACATGTGTGGCCGCGGGTCCGTGGCATTTTTCGCAGTCAATACCATAGACAAGCGTGTTTTTATGCAGCACTTCCTCCATTCCCTTAGGTGTGGGATTCAGTTTGCTCCCGATAAATGAACTGTGGCATTCAAAGCAGCCTGCATTGATAAACCTGGAGAAATAAACCCTGGTGGCGGAGAAGCCGGGAC
>CBDUBK010000068.1:0-8030 GCA_965365375.1 uncultured bacterium
CAGCTCGGGGCATATCTTTTTCAGCTGGCAGTACAGGTTGATGATCTTGTTCAGCTCAGACCAGTAATAAATATCATCCTTGATGCCTTTGTTCAGGAAGATGTGCAGCATTTTCAGCTGGAATTTATCTTCGTATCCTTCAATATTATCTACATAAAATTCAAGGATGTCCTTGGCCCTGATGCCCAGCCTTGATGTATAAAAAGGAAAGGTGGGTTCTTCTTCTGCAGCTACGCGGATGCCTAATTTGAATGGATGTTTTACTGATCTTTTATAGGCTGCCAGTTCGTCTTTGTTATCCAGGATGGGAATTACATTTTTGAAACCGGTATTGATCAGCTGCGCAATTCGGCGAGTATAGCCTTTTTGCTTGAATCCATTACAAATGATGTAGATGTCTTTATTGATCTTTCTTTTCTCGTATAATTTTTTGATGATCTCGATATCATAAGCATAAGAGGTCTCCAGGTGGATGTTATGCTCCAGTGCTTCCTGTACCACGAAAGAAAAATGGGAACTCTTCGTGCAGTAACAATAATAATATTCGCCTTCGTATTTATGTTTCTTAAAAGCCTTGGCGAACATATCCTTTGCCTTGTTGATCTGCATGCCGATCTTAGGCAGGTAGGTAAGCTTTAACGGAGTGCCGTGTTTTTCTATGATTGCTTTCAGGTCGAGCCCATTGAACCTCAGATAACCTTCTTTTACTTCTAAACCTTCCTGGGGGAAATTGAACGTTTGCTGAACAAGATCCATATAGGAATTGTTCATCATGGAATTTAATGAGTTGTTCACTTATGCTTACTGGTTTGGTACAAAAATATAGGAATAGTTCGATGTTCATGTTCTTACCTCCGCGGTTGACCTTTCAGGTCATAAAAAAACCCCTGGAATCATCCGGGGGTTTTATGTATAATTCTCTGCTGGTATTCTTACTTCACCTGTGCAACGAGCGCTTTGAAAGACTCGGCATTGTTCATAGCCAGGTCTGCAAGCACCTTCCTGTCAAGAGTGATTCCCTTTGTGTTCAGTGCATTGATGAACTGGGAATAAGTCATACCTTCTTCACGGACGGCAGCGTTGATACGGGCGATCCACAGACGGCGGTATTCTCTTTTCTTCAGTTTACGACCTACATAAGAATAGGTCATACCTTTTTCTACAATATTCTTGGCAACGGTATAAACGTTTTTACGTTTGCCATAAAAGCCTTTGGCTTGTTTCAGAATTCTTTTCCTGCGTGCTCTCGAAGCAACGGCATTTTTGGAACGGGGCATATTTGAATGAGTTTAATGATGATTGAATGGTGAGAGTTCCAGCTTCTAGCTGCCAGCTATTCGCTATTTTAACGCTAAGAGGCGTTTTACAAAGTCCAGATTGGCTTGTGAAACCTCGCCCATTTTCCTCATGTTACGCTTCCGTTTTGTAGATTTTTTGGTCAGGATGTGACGCTTGAAAGCCTTCTGGTGTGTGATCTTACCGGTGCCCGTTATTTTGAAACGTTTTTTGGCACTGGAATTCGTTTTTACTTTTGGCATAACCAACTCAATATTTTGAGTGAAACCCTTGAGGCGCTTCCACACAGGTGGAAAACTTTGGGAGCCTCTTCAGGCAATATCCAAGCCGGTTGCCCGGTTTGGGGTCGCAAAGATAATGGCTTAAGAGGAAATTTAAAGATCAGGCAGGTGGTTTTTTGTTAAGTCCCTGTTTAAAAGCACCTTATCACATACCGGCTTCCCCGTAAAACTGCGCAAAATGATCTGCAACTGCGGTATAGCTAAACCTGGCTGCCGCCGCCTTGCTGATCGAGGTGCCATCAAATTTTTCATATTCCCTGTACATTCTCACCATAGCATCACCGAGCTCCCGCACATCACCAGGTTTTACCAGGATGCCGTTTGATGTATCAACCAGTTCAGGCAGGGCGCCTGCCCTGGGTACAATCACAGGCAACCCCGATGCAAGACTTTCAGCGGTAACACAGCTAAAGGTCTCCAGGTTGCCAAATAAAACATGGCAATGGCAAAGCCGGAGTTCAGCTGCCACTTCACGGTAAATCAGTTCTCCCCTGAAAAAAACAGATTCGTTAAGCATTCCAAGGTCGTCTGCCTGCTTCACATATTGCTGGTCCCTGTTACCGATCATTACCAGTTGCACCTTGTCACCCAATACTTCCGTACAAGCTTTGAATGCAAGAATAATAGCGCCTGCTTTTTTCCATTCCGCCATATTGGAAATATGCACAAAACTGAAGCGGGAATATTTTTCTGCTTTTGGGAAAAACAGGCTGGTGTCTACAACGTTTGGAATGATCCGGTCCGTCAATTTTCCTGTTGCTTCCTTTACCTGTGATGCAAGGTAAAGGCTCACAGTGCTGCTCTTTTTTGAACCTTCTAAAATTTTATTGACTGAAGTTCTTTTAAAGAATGACCACTGGTAAAAAGGATACACAGCTTCACGGCTGTAGATCCCCCAGTGCTCTGTAACCAGGTAAGGAATACCATAAGTTTTGCTGATCCATAAGGCCACAAGACCTGCTTTCCAGGGAACATGAACATGTACAAGTTCCGGCAATCCGTTTGCCCTGATGTATTTTTTTACCGCACCACGAAATAATGACTGCCATACCATTTGCTTTCTTGCGCTGGAAAAAAGTCCAGAAGGTTTTTTGAAATAAACCGTTTGTTCAGTTAATCCCGTGGCATAATTCCACTCTTCTTCAAGTGGCGCATCAAGATCAGCTGCTGTTACAAAAATTACATGGATATCATGTACCAGGGCAGCAGCCCTTGCATGCCTTTGTATAAAATCTCCATCATACCGGTCATTCCTGTTAGGATACCAGCTCACCAGCCACAGGATCTTTTTCCGGGTATTCATGAACTGAACTTTTGTTTGTTCGCATCCGCAATCAGGCTTTCCTCATCCCAGCCATGGTCATATGATTCAGCCACCTGGTTCCTATCCTGCTTAAGGATTCTTTCCAATTCTTCAATATTATCCTTAGTGGTAATGATGTATTCATCTTCATCCTTGATTGCCGCCAGTGTTTTCAGATTGGATTCATCCAGGCGAAGGAATTTCCTGGCTGCTCTCTGTGCGGCATATTTACGGTGGCCCAGGAAACGCATGGCATCAACACCCACCCTTAAAGCTGTGTCAACCGTTTCCCTGTACACATGCAGCATCCCTGCGTTCATCTGGTCATAGGCATCAAAACGGTTTTGTGATCGGACCAGCATCCTTAGTTCAGGAAAATGTTTTTTGATCGTTTCGATCATCTCCAGCCTTTTTTCCGGTGGTTCTATGGTAATAATAATCAGTTTAGCTTTTGCTGCACCAGCTGCCGCCAGAAGATCATAGCGGGATGCATCTCCATAATATACCTTGAATCCCAGCTTCCTTAATAGTTCAACCCGGGAAGCATCGTTATCCAATATGGTAAGACCAATATTATGCGCACGGAGAAACCTGCCTGCCGTGTTACCGAAGTGTCCAAAGCCAGCAATGATCACCGGGTTATTTTCATTGATTACATCTGCGGACCTTTCTTCTGAATTTACTGTCTCCTTGAACTTGGATTGCAGGTATTTTTCATAGATCAAAAGAACCAGGGGAGTGAAAGCCATGCTGAGTGCAGTAACGGCTGTCAGCAAACCGATGATATTTGCAGGCAGAATACCCTGCTGACCGGAAAATGAAAATAGTACAAATGCAAATTCACCAACCTGGCTGAGCGCAAAAGCAAATAAAAAGTTCTGTCCGGTCCTTAACCTGAAAACCTTTCCGAGGAAAAATAATACCAGGGATTTGATAAACATCAATCCTGCTACCAGTCCAAGAATAACCAATGGTTCACGGATGATCAGGTTAAAATCAACTGTTGCACCCACAGCTATGAAAAACAATCCGAGCAACAAACCTTTGAAAGGTTCAATATCACTTTCGAGTTCATGTTTATATTCACTGTTTGCCAGTACCACCCCGGCAACAAAAGCACCCAGCGCGGGGCTGAGTCCTACCTTCATCATCAGTACAGAAATTCCTACTACCAGCAAAAGCGAGGTTGCTGTAAACATCTCCCGAAGTCCGGTAGCTGCAATGATCCTGAAAAGTGGCCGTATCAGGAACCGGCCTATCAATATGATTGTTGCAACAGAACCCAGTACAACCAGTGCATGCATCCAACCGGATAATCCCTCAACCATACTGCCTGAAGAATGATCATCATTTGTGACCGAGGCTGGTAATGTTGCCAGCAATGGAAACAGGGCCAGCATGGGTATGACCGCGATATCCTGGAAAAGAAGCACTGAAAATGAACTTTGCCCGGACTGGGTTTTCATCAATTTTTTTTCATTCAGCGTTTGAAGAACAATTGCTGTTGAAGAAAGCGACAGTATCAGCCCGGTGGCAATGGCCTGCTGCCAGGGCAGGCCCAGGCTCCATGCAATCAATGAGATTATCATTGTCGTGAGCAGCACCTGCAAGGCTCCCATTCCCATGATGGTTTTACGCAATCTCCAGAGTAAAGCAGGCTCCAGTTCCAGTCCAATAATAAACAGCATCATTACAACACCAAACTCAGCGAAGTGCATGAGGTCCGTTCCTTCCTTACCTATAAAACCGAAAATAGCCGGGCCAATAAGAATGCCTGCGATCAAATATCCAAGTACTGAGCCCAGTCCCAGCTTACGCGCCACAGGTACCATTACCACAGCTGCTGCCAGGTAAACCATTGCCTGAAATAAAAAAGATTGCTGGTCCATTTTTAGGTTTGAAAAGATTCCGGTACAGGCACAAGTTCATTGAGGTGAGTCAATCCCCTGTATTCAGATTCACTCACCCGGTCTTCGGCGAATGCCTTCAGGAGTTGTTCGTATTGAAAAGCCTGTAAAGCAATTTCATTACCTGAAAGGCGGTGTGTTCCATGGATAACAAAAGGGGGCAGGTAAACCATTTTGCAAAGCCTGGCGGTCTGCTCAAAAGGTGCCAGCAATTGTTGAATGGTATAATGATTATGACCCGTTGCAGCATAAGAAGCTTCCCTTCCTCCTGTTGTAATTGCGTTGAAAATAATTTTGCCGGAAAGTTTGTTGCCTTCCAGTCCATAGGCCCAGTTGTGTTCCAAAACCAGGTCCATCCACTGTTTAACCAATGCGGGAGCACTGTACCAGTAGAAAGGATGCTGCCATATTATGACATCATGCTCCAGTAACAATTCCTGCTCCTTTTTCGAATCAATATCAAAATCAGGATATACTTCATAGAGATCATGAAGCCTGACACCCTTGATCTGGCTGATATTCCTGATCATCCGGGCATGAACCCTGGACTTATCCAGTGCAGGATGTGCGAAAAGAATGAGAACCTTGGCCATTTATTATACTTATTCCAAATTTCATCAATTAAACTAAATCAGGGCTGTTTTTGTGAAGGCCTCAGCTGAATAAATTCCTTCCGCTTTATGTAATATAAGAACAGGAAATAAATTACAGGTCCCAGGCTTAATACCTGAAGCAGCACCATACCTGATGTGGCGCCCATGAAATATACTACCAGGGTAATCACGAGGCCTACCAGCAACTGGTCGTCTTCTATCACGCATGCTGCCTGGAAATAATTGATCCGTTTAGGTGTGTAGGTAAGTTCAAATGGCCGGGTAATATGGAATCCATCCGTTATCACCAGCTTTGAAGGATTGGTTGGCATTTCAATTATAACCGGTTTGTTCTTAACCAGTGCATAAATGATATGGCCGTTTACCACCACACGCAATTTCAGAAATCTCAGGAGGAACTGGTTTTTCTGCAGTACCACGATCTGGTATTTCTGTAGCGGTTTTATTTTTTCAATGCTTTGATGATCTCAATAAATTCCTTGCCCACCAGGGAGGCGCCTCCTACCAGTCCGCCATCCACATCAGGACTGCTGAAAAGTTCAGCAGCATTGGAAGCTTTTACGCTTCCGCCATAAAGGATGGAAACCTGGCCCGCCACTTCCTGGCCATATTTCTGGCTGATAATAGAACGGATATGGGCGTGCATTTCTTGTGCCTGGCCTGTACTGGCGGTTTTTCCGGTACCGATAGCCCAGATAGGTTCATAGGCGATAATCAATGACGCAAACTGTTCTGGTGAAAGATGAAAAACGGATTCTTCCAGTTGTTGCTGTACATAGCTGTCCTGATTGTTTTCTTCCCTGATCCGGAGAGGTTCACCGCAACAGAAAACAGGTGTGATCTGGTGTTCAAGGCAGATATTGATCTTACGTGCCAGCAACTGGTTGGATTCAAAATAATATTCTCTTCGCTCGCTGTGTCCAAGAATACAATACCTGATACCTATTGACTGAAGCATGGCTGCGGAAACTTCACCTGTATAGGCACCACTGCTTTTATCACTGCAGTTCTGGGCTGCAATTTCGTAGCCTTCTTCCACTGCCACTTCGCTTTTTCCCATGATCAGGTAGGGAAAAGGTATGGCAAAGAGTGCAAGCTGGTTTGGCGACAGCTCTATTTTCGCTTCAAGAATTTCATCCAGTAATTTTTCTCCTTCCTGGTAACTAAGATTCATCTTCCAGTTTGCCGCTGCTATTTGTTTACGCATAATGTGATGTGATGATTTGATATTGCGATGATGATTTGATACTATTTATTTTATGCCGGTAGAGTTGATGGGATTTTATAAAGATTCTTTGTTTTCCAGGAACCATCACTTAATCTCAACCTCAATACTTCTCAAATATATGTTTCAAAAAAATCTTTTCCTCTGATCCCAGTTCTTTGCCCTTCATTGCCTTCCAGTTTTGAATGTCCTGCAGGGCTTTTTCAAACTCGTAACGCTGCACGCCTTCGCTGCCCCACGAAAATGAAGGAATATATTTTGGTGTGAGTCCATTGCCAAAAACATGGGCGCAGGCCCCTGTTACGGTTCCCGTATTAATGGATGTATTGATAGCTGTTCTTGTGTAGTCTCCCATCATCACGCCGCATTTGGTCCCTGCGCTTACCGCACCGTTTACCGTCCATATCATTACAGGTGATCCATTATTTTTCAGGTTGGAATTGGAAGTGCCTGCCCCCATATTACACCATTCCCCGATCACGGAATCACCAATATAACCATCATGTGCCTTATTGGAATGAGCAAAAAATACAGAGTTCTTGACCTCTCCGCCCACAACACATCCGGGTCCGATAGTGGTTGCGCCATAAATCCGCGTTCCCATTTTTACTACAGCATCTTCTCCAATGGAAACAGGCCCGCGTACCAGGCTGCCTTCCATGATCTTTGCATTACGGCCTATATAAACGGGTCCTTCTGTTGCATTGATGATGCAGTGTTCCACCTGCGCACCTTTTTCGAGAAAGATATTTTTAGGGTTCACCAGTTTATTGGTAGCAGTAATTTTTTGAGAGCGCCTTCCGGCTGTAACCAGTTCAAAATCCTGCAGCAGAGCCCACTGATTGAACTGGAAAATTTCCCAGGGAAAAGAGATCTCCCTGAATTCCCCTTTGAATTCAACGGCTTTCCGGACCCTGATCTTATTGGAATCTTCCATTTCTTTTTCCGAAATGCAATACACCAGGGCTTCCCTGCCGGCTACAGAAATAAATTCCCCCGGCTTCAATTTCTTCACCTGCTTCACCAGTTTGGCAGTCGGGATGATATTTCCATGCACCAGGTACACCGGGCCATCTGTAATTGCAGCGCTGATCTCGACTGAGCGGGCACCATCCTTATAATCTCCTTCATTTTTATCGAAAGAGGGCAATCCCAGGCTTAGCTCCCATTTTTCACGAATGGTGAGTATGCCGGTCCGGATATCCTGGATCTGGCGGGTAAGTGTAAAGGGAAAAAGGTTTTCGGGCTGGCAGAACTCTTCGGTAAAAATGATTTTTTTCATATGCCTGGCTATGGGTTAAAAATAAAAAATCCCGGCGGTATGGCCGGGATTGAAGCTCTTTGGTAAAGAACTGATTATTTTTTAGCGTATTTCTTCTTGAATTTGTCGATACGTCCTGCCGT
>CBDUBK010000069.1:0-8027 GCA_965365375.1 uncultured bacterium
CTTTTCGGATTTTGTAAAATCCGCCAGTGAATTGCCCAGTCCTATCACCAGTTTATCATCAAATACCTGCGCATGGCATTGGAGGCAGTTGGGAGCCACCAGCACTTCACCATTAGGTGCTGACTGTGCTGTGTACTGGTGCGGAATATTTTTATTAAGACCTCCACGTTCCAGGTAATCTTTTTGTTCGAGTCCACCGCTGAAAAGGAAAATATTATAAGGCAGTCCGCTCTTTACATAATCACCCGTAACCAGGTAATTATACCCTTTTGCTGCATCACCAATTCTTTGAGGACTGGGGGGAATGACAACAGGCTGGTCTCCATTGTCCGGGACGTTGAGGCTGTAACTGGTGAACCAGCCTGCAAGGACAAGTAAAACGACAACCATTTTTTTCATGACCTAAAGTTGGTGAAATCAGCAGAATTAAGCAAAACATGATGATTTTTAACAAGACTCCAGTGCCGAAAAATAAAGTCTATGATGAAGTGGGAGAAATTCTATTGATGATTAAGAAGAGTAATATCCTGGAAACGATCGATGATTTTTCGTTCATCCATAATTGTTAGAAAGAGCAAACGGCAATTTATTTGGAAAGTTTAAACGGGAGTGTCGAAAACCGACTACATTTTACAGCATCGGCCTGCAATTTTGTAGTTTGCAGCTTCATCCTTTCCACTTATGTCAAACGAACCTGTCCTAATTTATTATGCCGAAGATGACGAAGAAGACCGTACCATGTTCCGGGACGTTCTTGAAGAAACGGGCATGGATGTAAGGCTGGTGGAATTCAACAACGGAGTGCAGTTATTAAATCACCTCAACTCCAAATATAAGGCAACAGTTCCCTGCATTATTGTCAGTGATATCAAGATGCCTTCGATGGATGGTCCTGAATTGTTGAAGAATCTCAAAAAACACGAGGTTTACAAATCCATTCCGGTCATTATGCTGAGTACTTCTTCCAATGAGTTTGACAGGAGCATTTGTTACGAGCTTGGCGCCCAGGCTTTTTTTACCAAGCCTAATACTTTAAATGAAATCAGGAAGACCGTGAGGGATATCATCTCCATCTGCCATGATATGAATGCAAAGTCGAAGTCAGTGGTTAATGGTTAATGGAGATCGGCGCTGTAATTATAATTTTGCAGCCTTCCTTCTCACCAGACTGGATTTCAAATTTTCCATTAAGTTGTGCTACCCTCGCTTTCATATTCTGGATTCCCATTCCATGCTTTACTGCTTCAAGATTGCAGCCTTTCCCATCATCCTTGATCACCAGTTCCAAATGGTTTTCATTGATATGACAACTGATCTCAAGTGATTTTGCATCCGCATGTTTCAATACATTGGTCACAGCTTCCTGGATAATCCTGAATGCAGCGACCTTGAAGACCGGATCCATGATATGGTGATCCGGGATATTGAAACTCTTCCGGGTGCGGATCGTTCCCAGTGAGGATACCTGTGCCAGGAGATTTTCTACTGCAGTTTCCAGGTTATTATTCTCGATGGAGGAGTGCAGCATGTCAAATGAAATATTTTTAATCTCCCTGATTGCCTGTTCCACCAGTTCATAGCCTGACTGGATCAACGCTTTTGGCTGGGGATCTATCAGTGCCCGGTCGAGATACATCCTGCAGGTAATGAGAATCTGGTTGATGTTATCGTGAAGATCGCGGCTGATATGCATCCTTTCTGTTTCCTGGGTAATGGAAATAGCATCAACGATCTGCTGCTCTGATTTTTCTTCGCGTTTTTTCATGAAGTCTTTCAGTATCACATAGTCCGTAACATCTTCAACAGAATGAATGATACAGGTGAGTGTGCCATCTTCACCCAATACCGGGATATTTACTGGCCTCCAGTAATGCATTTCAAATTCATTGCTTTCTGCAATCCGCGTATCGTAACGCTGTACCTGCATACGGTGTTTCATTTTGGTTTGGATCACCTGGTGCAAGGATGCAGTAAGATTGCTGACCCCGGAAGCAGCAGGCTGCATGGGATTGTCAGGAAAAACATCAAACAATGGTTTACCTATGATAACATTGGTAGTATTTGTCGCGTCGAGGTAGGCCTGGTTCACATCCATAATCCTGAATGGAGGTGCAGGCTCCAGTACCAGGTAAGCACCCGGTAAAAGATCGAACAATTGGTTTCTAAGGTTCTGCAAGGGCAGTTTCATGAATTGCTTTTTTACACTTGCTTTGCAACAATCGTATCAAGGGGCACCAGTTTGGGGATGCCATATTTTAGGGAATTAAGACGAAGTATAACTTACTGAAAATCAGTTTATAATTTACCTGCATCGAGCTTTAACGATTTGGATGCCAAAGATTAGGTGCTTATGGTTTGGTGTTTGTAGTACTTCAATGCACACCCTTGTAGAAAAATAACGACAATTTGAATTGTCTAACGAAACCAATATTCTATGGCAGTGAAACAAATTTTACTGGTTGATGATCATATGGTGATCAGGAAAGGACTCAGGGCCTTACTGAATGAATTTGATACAATGATGGAAGTTCATGAAGCGGCGGATGGTGATGAAGCACTGGGCATATTGAGAAAAAGGCATGTAGACCTTGTGATCATGGACCTCCAGATGGGTCATTCTGATTCTATCAATCTCATTGAGCTGATTTCTATCAAGCATGCGCATGCGTATATCCTTGTTTTTTCCATGCTGCCGGAAAAAATATATGCAAGAAGAGTATTAAAAGCAGGGGCCTCGGGATTTCTCCCTAAAGAATCAAAAAATGAAGAGATCAGGCGCGCATTTGAAAATGCCATCAACAGGAAAAAATATCTCAGCCAGCAATTTATTGACCTGATTGCCCGTGATCCAGGTTCATGGTCCGATAATCCATTCCAGGAATTATCTCACCGCGAGTTTGAAATTGTGAACATGCTGCTCACTGGTAATACCATTACCGCCATTTCAAATTATTTGAACATCAGGCCAAGTACCGTTGGTACCTATAAAGCCAGGATCTTTCAGAAACTCAAGATCAATACGGTTTTCGAATTGAAGGAAATTGCTGTAGTACATGAACTGGTACCCAGGTGGCCCTGATCATTTGCCATACTGATCCAGCATTTTTTTCAGATCCTCAAGTGTATTGATGTCTTCCGGTTTTTTATCTTTTCTCCACCGGCTGATGCGTGGAAAGCGGAGCGCTACGCCTGATTTATGGCGGTTGGATGCAGCGATGCCTTCAAATGCGATCTCGAAAACAAGTTCAGGTTTCACGGTTCGCACAGGTCCGAACTTTTCGATAGCGTTTCGTTTAACAAAATAATCCACCTGCGCGAATTCTTTATCCGTAAGGCCCGAATAAGCTTTTGTGAAGGCAACCAGTTTTTCCCCATCCCTTACCGCGAAGGTATAATCGGTATAAAGATTACTTCTTCTTCCCGCGCCTTTTTGCGCATAGATCATAACCGCATCAATGGTGAGGGGATCGATCTTCCATTTCCACCAGTCGCCTCTTTTCCTGCCTACCTGGTAAATGGATGCTTTTCTTTTTAACATGAAACCCTCCGCGCCCATCTCCCGCGATCCTTTTCGCAGTTCTGCCAGTTCATCCCAGCTGTTATATTTCACTACCGGTGAAATGATCAATGAAGGATGGTTGATGGTTTCAATGATTTTTTCAAGTTGTTCGCGCCGCTCTGTTAAACTGCGTCCACGCCAGTCTTCACCTTCATATTCCAGGAGGTCATAGGAAAAAAAGGCAATCGGTGATTCCTGCAATTGCTTTTTCGTGACATTTTTCCGGCCAATTCGTGTTTGCAATAAGGCAAAGGGCAGGGGTTTTCCATCCACGCTGGGAATGATTTCTCCATCAAGAGCCAAACCGTCGGGCAAGAGATCTTTTAATGTATGGTATTCCGGAAATTTTTCTGTCATCAGTTCTTCTCCCCGGCTCCAAACAAACAGTTCCCCGTTTCTTTTGATGATCTGTCCGCGGATGCCATCCCATTTCCATTCCGCCTGCCAGTCCGATGGTTCTCCCAGTGCTTCCTGGATCTCATTTTCTTCAATGGCATAGGCCAGGTAAAAGGGGTAGGGTTTTGACCAGTCAGTTGTTAGATTTTCTGAACTTAATAATTCTGAGAAGCCTACAGTGGAAGGATCCCAGTTACCGCTGATCCGGTGGGCAATGACAGACGATTCCAGGGAAACCGTTTTCGCCAGGGCATTTACCATTAAAGTTTGTGAAACGCCAATCCGGAAACCCCCGGTTATGAGTTTATTAAAAACGAAACGTTCATCAAAATCCATTTCCATCCATGCATCCACGATGAATTGTTTTCGTACAGCCTCAGGTTGTTTTTCCAGTTCTTTCAATTTTTCGATATACCACCAAAGGGGATGATCAGCTGAAGGTTTGATTTTATCCGGCAATAAAAGTGTAATTGTTTCCGCGAGATCTCCAACTACGTGGTAAGATTCTTCGAACAACCAGAAAGGAAGGTCAATCATTTCAACCGCATACGTTGCAAGCTGCGTGGTGTTGACCATTCTCTTAGGTCTGCGTCCGCTGAAGATAGCGATCACCCAAACCTTGTCCTTGTCATCTGCAGAAGTAAAATACTCAGTCAGTACCCGGAGTTTTTCATTGGTCTTGGTAGTACTTCCAAGGTCCATGACCAGTGTGGCAAATCCCTTCATCAGCTGCCAGGGTTTTGGCCAGGAACAATATCTTCATCCGGCTGAACAGATCCCGGTTCTTCTGCCAGCAGGGGTTCTTCGGTTTCATCACCGTATTGTGTTTTCACTTCCTTAGACTGAATTCCCTGTTCAATAAGATACCTGGTAAAAACAGACTGGAATCCGTGAGTGGTATAAACACATTCAGCTTCAGTTGCCTTACAGGAGGCGATCAGTCCATCCCAGTCTGCATGATCACTGATCACGAATCCCGCATCTGCATTCTTACGGCGTACATTACCTCTTACCTGCATCCACCCGCTGCAGATGCCGATTTCGTAAGGCGCGAACCTTTTGATCCAGGGAGAGCCTTCCGCACCCGAGGGTGCGATCACAACACTTCCTTTGAGTTCTTCTTTGGGGACATCAAATACCCTTCTTACAACTGGTAATTTCCAACCTGCATTTACCAGGGCCATGTGGATATTGTATACAGCACCGTGCACGAAGATCTTATCTGTCATTTCAGACACTGGTAACAACAAACGCTGGGCTTTACCCAGGCTGTAAGCAATGAGAATGGATGTTTTACCAGCTGCCTGGTTACGGCCGATCCAGGATTTTACGCCTTCATAGATCTCTGATTGCGGGCGCCATTTATAAATAGGAAGACCGAATGTGGATTCGGTAATGAAGTTGTGACATTTGACAGGTTCGAACTGCCCGCTCAAACCATCGTTCTCGGTTTTATAATCACCGCTGATCACCCATGTTTCACCATTATACTCCACGCGAACCTGTGAAGACCCGATGATATGACCGGCAGGAAATAAGCTTATGCGGACACCATTAATATAAACGGTTTCATTCCAGCCGATGCTTTCATAATGATTGGGACCCAGCCTGGTTTGTAATATGGGTTTGGTATCATGATGGCAGAGATAGGATTTACTGCCCCAGCGGGCATGGTCGCTATGACCATGGGTGATCACGGCTTTGTTTACCGGTTTCCAGGGATCAATATAAAATTCCCCGGCCCGGCAGTAAAGACCTTTATCTGTGAATTCGATCAGCAAGTTTTCAAAATTACAGGTAGATGAATTCAACAACTGGGCCATGGGCAATTATAGGTGAGGAGCTGTTGAAGCAGGCAGCATACACTTCTGGCCTGATTCTCTAAAGTGAGTAGTGGTTATTTGTTTGTTGCTTCTTGCCATCTCTAATTCTAAAATAAAAGGCATAGCCGGGAAGGCGGGAAGGCGGTAAGTAGTGTATTATAATTATAAATTCAATAAAGTAGAAGACGTAGCGAAGGATCTGGCTGTGCGATAAAAACAATCAAAAATGTTTGGAAGAAATCAATACAGCACATTCTTCGTCCCGCCGATCACCTTAATAAAATAGAGGTATTTATTTTCAAAATAATCCAGGGTCATGGCAGCCCGGTCTTTGAATACAGGCTGGATGTCCATGGGCGTAAGCACAACATTTCCTTTGCGTGAAAGATTGGAAGCATGGTCTCATAACCCCTGAAAAACATTTCCCCGGGACGTACACTCATTTCACTGCTGAAATCAGAAGCCAGTTCTGTTTCAAGTGAGGTGCCGCGGTTATAATAGAAAGGAGTGGAATAAATCATTTCGAGGCTTGCAAGATCTTTTTGTGCAAGATTGAAATTATCCCACGTGGGCATGCCAATTACCAGTGCAGGATAAATTCTGTTCAGTTGCTCCATTTGTTTAGCCAGCCTGATTCCAAAACTTTCCTCCAGCGTTCCTGTGATCACAATATTCTTCCGGGTGCTGTCCAGGTGTGTCAAAAGATCACGAGGTGTAAAATTGGGAGAGAGGTCCACGAATTTGATATCCAGCTTGCTGGCAAGTGTTGCTTTTGAAAACTCGACCAGGTGATTTTTGATCTGATCTTCCTGCAGGCCAGGTTTCCGGAACACCACTACTTTTTCGGTTGGATGATAACGCTGCAAAAACCGGTAGATGCCCTCCATATGTGCCTGGAGGGTGGAGTTGAGCACCACCATGTATGGATTATTATTGACACCGGCATCATTGGGAAGGGTAGCTGATATAAAAGGAATTTTTTTCTTTTGAGCAGCATCTGCAAGCAGCCTGGTTTCAGATACATTGGAATGGGCAATGATCATTTCAACCTCGTTCATTTCCGGTTTGGCTAGCAGGGCATTGATAGATTCTTTGCCCCTTGTATCATATAAAAATATTTCAAGCGGCGCACCTCTTTTACCAAGAGAATCTAGTGCGGCTTGTACTCCATAATAAAAGTCTAATCCCGGTACTGAAAATTTTGCACCTGTTTTTTCATAACGGAAATTGCCACGGGCATCAAAAGCTGAATCGAGATAGAGCGGAGAAAAAACCGCCACTTTATGTCTGGCCGGTTCCTGGGCAGAAAGGCCTGGAGCCAATAAAATCGCGAGCAGGGATAACAGGCAGGCTAATACGGTGGAAAGAATTCTTCTAGGTCCTGTTATCTTTTGCTTCATATTTAAAATTGTAATCGGATTCCTGTGCTTTATCTGAACGCTGCTTTTTCTTTACCGCAAAGATCAGCCTTCGCTAAAGCTAGGGCTGGCAAATAGAGAAAACGCAGAGAAAACTTTATCTACTCCCATTCAATTGTAGCTGGCGGTTTACTGCTGATATCGTAAACAACCCGGTTAATGCCTCTTACAGAATTAATGATCTCATTTGACACCATTGCCAGGAATTCATAAGGCAAATGTGCCCAGTCAGCTGTCATACCATCCACACTGGTCACTGCGCGAAGCGCTACCGTAAACTCATACGTTCTTTCATCACCCATCACTCCAACACTCTTCACAGGAAGTAAGATAGCCCCTGCCTGCCATACGGTTGCATAGAGGTTATGGGCTTTAAGGGCTTTAACATATATATCATCAGCCTGCTGCAATAATCGAACCTTTTCTTCTGTCACTTCGCCCAGTATCCTGATGGCAAGTCCCGGACCCGGGAAGGGATGCCGGCTGATCATATCTACCGGGATACCAAGTTCTGCACCTACCTTTCTTACCTCATCCTTAAAAAGATAACGGAGCGGCTCCACAAGACCCAGGTGCATTTTTTTCGGTAGTCCGCCAACGTTATGGTGTGATTTAATGGTAACTGAAGGTCCGTGCACCGAAACACTTTCAATCACGTCGGGATAAATAGTTCCCTGTCCCAGCAAAGAAACACCCTTGATCTTTTTGGCTTCTTCCTGGAAGGTTTCAATGAACATTTTACCGATGGCCTTGCGTTTTTTCTCAGGGTCGGTTTTGCCTTTCAGTTTATCGTAAAATTTTTTCCGGGCATCGACGCCTCTTACATTCAGG